>DATHEW010000616.1:0-2841 GCA_035318425.1 Candidatus Acidiferrum sp.
GTCCTGATTCGACGCCTACTTCGTTGGGAAAAGTGCTGGCCGTGCCGGAGGACGAAATCCACGTGAAGAGCGAGGCGGGCTGCGAGACCGTCGGGTAATCGGGGTTCACCTGCCATCGACCCGACCCTTCCACTTCTTCGGCCTCAGTCTGTCCGACGAAAATGCCGCTGCCCGTGAGCAAAGGTTGTTCGCGTAACAATGCCGCTACTCCGATGCGCTCGAAGTCTGCGGCTGCACACAGACATTGCCCGAGAATTGCAGACAGGATGACAGCGAACGGAACGAAGCGGGGAGGAGAAGGCACCTTTGAAAGTAGTACCGTTTGCCGGGTTTGCAACTGTCCCATGACTCTGCATCGGCAAGAACCCAGGAGGCTAAAGCGACATTTCCTCGTGCGGGGCCCCGCAGCGCACTCGCTAATTTTGCGACGTGTTGAGAGATGACCTTGCCGAACATCTTGGCCAGCCGATGGCCACGGCGGCGCGCAGTGACTTCGGCGTGCTGCGGTCAGACATGACGGTCGAGAGCGCTCTCGCACACATCCGCAGAACGGGCGTCGGCAAGAAGATCATTTACTTCTACGTGGCCGCTAAAGACACGCCGACTCAAAGGCGTGGTGCCGACACACCGGCTGCTCCTCAGTGAATTGAATCAAGGCATCGCCGACATCATGGTCGCGAACGTCATTGCGATTCCTCAAAGCGCCAGCTTGCTGGAAGGATGTGAATTGTTCGTGCTCTACAAGTATCTCGCGTTTCCCGTCGTCGATGCGGAGCGGCACATCACAGGCGTTATCGACAGCCGATTTTTCGCCGCCGAAGTTTTCGAGATGAGCGATGGAGACGCTTATGACGAGATCTTCGAATCGATCGGTTTGCACATGGAACAACTCCGCAACGCCGCGACGGCGACGGCGTTCCGCGCGCGATTCCCGTGGTTGCTGGGAACGATTGGCAGCGTCTGCTGCGCTTTCCTCGCCGGGGCCTTTGAGAAAACGCTCGCTCCCGCGCTGACCATCACGTTCTTTCTCCCGCTGGTGCTCGGCCTCAATGAAAGCGTGGCAATGCAGTCAATGACCTTGAGCCTTCCATCGCTGCACAGATCTTCGGCTCGATGATGATGGCGGGGACGATTGGTTTCTGCGTGCCAATGGTCCTTCGCATCGGACGGCGCGACCCCACTGCGGTTGGGCCGAATGCGCTCGCGTTGGTAGATGTCGCGGCGCTGCTCTTTTACTTCACGCTCGCCAAATTCATGATGACGTAATCGTCACAGGTGAAATTCCGCACGCGCGGTTCGCTCACGCTCAAACACAAGAACCATCTCCACGCGCCGATGTTCCATGTGTTCGTAAGTCGTCAGCGCGCTGCGCAGGTCCGGGAAATCAAAGGCCTGGTCCTCGTCGGCGACCCATTGTCCATTCGCAGAAAGGTACAGCCCAGTGTCCATGTGCCGAATCAGCCGGTGAGCTTCAGGTAATCTGGCTTTCATAAAATAAGTATTCGCCCGTTCCCCAAAACTGGTCCCGGCTGGCGCGGAAGCAATCGGGAAACAGATCAAGTTATTCACCGTTGCGTGATTTCACGCGCGATCCTGCACGGCAGTCACACCCTCTTTGGTCGCACAGTGCGCGCAGCAGTACATCGTTCCGTCCGCCTCGACGCCATGCCCGATGATCTTGCAACCACAGTGTTCA
Source organism: Candidatus Acidiferrum sp. (assembly GCA_035318425.1). GTDB lineage: Bacteria > Verrucomicrobiota > Verrucomicrobiia > Limisphaerales > SIBH01 > JANNGC01. The sequence goes on from DATHEW010000616.1 coordinate 1,697, forward strand.
CAAACCGGTGCCAGGGCATGAATCGCGCATTCGAAACAATCGAAGAAGTGAGACTCGCCGTTCAGCACCACCTCGAACGCCTTGTCATATTCGTTTCCGCAAACTTCACACGTATTCATTCGAACCTCCTGAACCGTACCGTACGTGCGTGCTGGATTTTGTCGAGGGCGAGGACAGCACGAGGAGTAACCAGTAATCAGTGATCGGTGGAATGCACCCGAGCGAAAAGACTGATTACTGTTTCACTGATTACTGATTACTTCCGCGCCCCCTCCATTCGACATCCGGCACGATCCGTTCTACGTTTCAGGCAAGGAGGAGACATGGATCCAATCATTCGACAGAACACGAAAGCGCGCGTGAATCTCGCCTGTCCCGAGTGCGGTATGGACTTGAAGAAGGCGCCCAATGGCGGCTTCGCCAAATACGGTGATACGTTTTGCTGCCAGGGCTGCGCGGATGGTACAGCTTGCACCTGTAACGCCGGCACTGAAGTGAAGAAGTCATTCAGCCGACCGGGCGACATCGGCTGGCGCAACTCGGAGAACCGGGTTCACGACAACAATTTTAACGCGAAGGTGGACACGTCATCGCGTGTCATTGGCGAAGGCCGGGATAAAACGAAACCGCGCTTCAAAAGCCGCGATAGCAGTCATCACGACAATTCTTCCGAGCCGCGCGGCAAGCGTTTGAAGTCGCAGAACAAACCGAAGGATTCGACGCGGATGCAAGCGCGCGGTCAAAGCGAAGAGCGCGGGAAGTTGGCGGTGAAACCAATCGGACGCCGGACCGGCACACGAGGCGGCGACAGGATTTCGCGAACGGGTACCAAGGGCAAATGATGCCCACCTCGTTCGGAAAAAGGGGAAACAAGGGAAACATGAAAACAGTAATGAGCATCATGCTGGCGGTTTACGCCATCGTCTTCGTCACCGGGTGCAAGCACACCGCTCACGGCGCAGGCGAGGACATGGAAAAAGCCGGCGAAAAAATCCAGGAGAAGTCCAAGTAACCTTCCTGGCTGCAGCACAGGAGGACGCGCGCATCTGCCGCGTCCTTCTTTTTTTCAGCGATGTCTATTGATCGCGAGATGAAGGACGCAGGCTGGCATCTCGCCCGCAGGCATCAGCCACACGGCTACGAAC
>DATHEW010000617.1:0-2471 GCA_035318425.1 Candidatus Acidiferrum sp.
GCCATTGCCGTTCGAGTTTCAGACAGCGGAGTGAATGCTCCACCGACCGCACTCTGCCATCCATAACTCCACGCGCCGTTCGGATTGCTGTTCGTGGAGAAATCCCGCGCGAGATTAAAATCCGTCGGCGCCTCCACTGGATCACGGCCGTCCACTCCTAGCGCGCCGGTGTTGTTCGGGTCGAGCCAATCGCGGAGTCGGGTTGCGGGAGTTGTTCCCGTATCCCAGGCGAAGGAAAGCTTGCCGTAACAATCTGGAAGAGTCGGAGTGTCACAGGACGCGCCGCCGCCGGACAGTGCGCCGACAATCCGGCGATTCGCCGGGTTCCAAATGCCGGAGCCGGATGATCCCGGTTCTGTTGTGCCGGATGACCAATTAACCTGCCAATGGGTGGAAGAGCCGCCGCCGCCGATGCAACTGTCCACAGTGCTGAGAGCAGTGGTGCAAAAGGTGATCGATTTCTCGTCTCCATTCGGATGATGAATACCCACCGCGCTGTTCACGGCGGCGCCAGACCGGTCCCATCCCGCGTAGTAAACGTTGAAGGCGGAGTCGGGAATGTCATCGAGTTCCAGCAGCGCCACATCCACGTCCGCCTTCAACATGCGAAACGTGGTGCTGTTCTGGTTTTGCGCCAGCGAGCCACCTGAATGAAGTCCACATGACGGCGACTGGTAGTTCCAGTACACGACCACCGTGGAGGCATTTCCCGCAGAGACGTTGCAGTGCGCCGCAGTGAGAAAAAAGTTCCGGTTATTGGCGCCCACATTGTTGATCAAAGTTCCTGTGCAAAGGGAGATTCCATTGATCGTGTAGCGCGCGACGCTCCGTATCTCATTGCGCCAGGCATCGCCTTGCGAACAGACCGTGTCGATATTGCAGGAGCCGGCTTTTTCTCCTGGGAAATCCTGTTGCCGGTGGAACATGTCACGATAGCCGCGGTTGATGTGCGACAGCAAAAGTTGCGGTTCCTGTGTGCCAGTGGGAACAAACAATTCGATGACGGCGCGCGGGCCGGGAATCAGCGGTGTCCACAACTGACGATGCGGCTTGTTGTCCTGCGCCGTGAACGGGCCTTGGAAATAATCCTCCGTTTCAGAAGAGATGTGCAGGGTCGCGCCTTCCGGGAGCCAGCATTGAGTGAACCCGAAGTTCAAGTCGGTCGCGCCTTCGGAACTCACGCGCAATCGCCAGAGCCGTCCGTCCTGGACATTCTCCCAAGTGCCATGCGTTGCCGGTGTGATCTGGACGGAATCCGCGGATGCGATGCGCAGTGGTCCCGAGCCCTTGGGCTTGTTGTCCTCAACCAATTCTGCGTGAACGTCCGTCGAGCGGGCTTTCACTTCATGGACGAGGCCCAGTGCTTTGACCGTTGCCACACGACTCAAGGGCGGCGTGCCCTGTCGCGCGAAACTGGAAAAAGGATGGAGGGTGATCGCGCAGCACAACAGTGCGGCGGCAAAGTGCTTTCCTGCATTCATCGAGACCATTTGGGCGCCGCCGCGTGACTATGGATCAACAGTGGCGAACGAAGCGACATTACTCCCCAAACGAAGCAGCACAGCAAGCCAAGAGCGTTTCAAAGCGCGTCTAAAGTTCGCGCAAACGGTAAAACCGTTGCGGAACGCCGATGTTGTTTGTGATCGACTGCATGGCGCCATTGCCGGGTTGCACCATCAGCGGAATCCACGAGGAATCCGCCAGCGAACTCTTGTATTCCACGCCGTAATGGATGCCGTTGCGGGAGCTGAAGGAGAACACGACATTGCTGCCCTGAAGCCGCGTGCTCGCGATTTGTGGCAATGTGGACGGGTAGCTGCAAGCCCGCTCCGTCACGAGGATCGAATCGACGAACCATCCAGCTCCGCCGACAGCGCTGTCGCTGCCGGAACGCCAGCGGAGGCGAACGCTTTTGCCGGAGGCAGACGCTGGCAGTGCAATCGTCGTGGTGACGAAGTTCGTTGAAGAACCGGTCCACGCGTCGCGTCCTGCCAGCGGATTTCCAAACGAGCCATCGATGAAGAAATTATAGCCATTCGCTCCGAATCGTCCGCCGGCCTCAAGAATGTCGAGGAAGGGTCCGTTGTTGATCGAGATTTCGAGCACGCCGCCGTCGAAGCCATATTCCGTGGCGTAGCGATGCCAGAAGCTCAACTGCGCGTTCGTGGACGACACGGTGAAGGACGGCGAAGTCAACGCGATGTCGCTGACGGTATCTGAATCGACGACGAACACCGAGTTGCTCACGGTATTGAACACGCCCCTGACGGTCACCCAGTTCGTCGCTCCGGTTGTTGTTTGCCAATTCACTGGGAGCGCGGGCGGCGTCGCGGACTCGAAGGTTTGGTTCAGCCGCGTAAGGGTCGCTCCTATTGTAAATGGGAATGACACATTGCCGGCGTTCGTTCCATTCAGTTGCAACTGGAGCACGGTGGTGATGGCGCTGCCGCACTGGCCGCCAGCCGTGAACG
>DATHEW010000618.1:0-9170 GCA_035318425.1 Candidatus Acidiferrum sp.
GGATCGAGGAGGAGGCGTTTAATAAGACGCTGGATCGGGGGATTGAACGCTTCGGCCGTGCTCTGAACTGCCTTAGCACATCAAACAATTTCCTCTTCACGCCACTCCTGCGTTTCGGAGGCAAGTCCGCGCAATTGCCAACTGAGGAAGACTTTGAAGCGATGCTTCGGCAGTATGATTTCTTTGAACCTATTGTGATCCACGTGCTCAGGAAGGCTCTCGATCTTGACGAGGAGAAAATCCAAAAAGCCCGAAGCGAGCATTTGTTTGGGCGTCTACTCGTGAGCATTCGAGATCTGGCGGAGAAAAAAAATCAAAAGCAGAAATTGCTCGCCGCCTTGAATGAAGTGCCGGGCCACGATGCTTTTGAACTCTACGACACTTACGGCTTCCCGCTCGACCTCACCGAGTTGATGGCTCGCGAGCGCGGGTTGACCGTGGACACCGCGGGCTTCGAGAAGTTGATGGACGAACAGCGCGCCCGCGCGCGCGCCGCGCAGAAGAAGGAAGTCATTTCCCTTTCCCAAATCGAAACCACCACGCCCACGAAGTTCGTCGGCTTCGACACTCTTTCCACGAAGGCCAAAGTCCTCGAAGTCGTGGGCCTCAAGGACAAGACCGCCGTGGTGCTCGACACGTCGAGCGCTTACGCCGAGATGGGCGGCCAGGTCGGCGACACCGGTGAGTTGAGCGGCGGCGGGCAACTCTGGCGCGTGGTCAACACGCAGAAGAGCGGCAACACCTGGCTGCACTTCATCCAATCTCAAATCCCCAATCCTCAATCCTCAATCCTCAATTCCGAGGACTTGCCGAACGTGGGCGCAGTGGTCGAATTCAGCGTGGATAAACCGCGCCGCGATGCCATCCAACGCCATCACACCGTCACGCATTTGCTGCACTGGGCGTTGCACGAGGTCGTGAGCAAAGAGGCGTCGCAGAAGGGTTCCTTCGTCGGGCCGGACAAGCTGACGTTCGACTTCAACGCGCAGCCGCTCACGCCGCAGCAGGTCGCGGACATCGAGAAACTCGTCAACGAACGCGTGCTCGAAAACGCCGGCGTGTGCTGGACGGAAGTTCCTTACGCCGACGTGAAAAGCCGCAAGGACGTGATGCAATTCTTCGGCGACAAATACGGCGACACCGTGCGCGTGGTGCAGGTGGGGGGCAGGGCAGGGGAGTTGAACGGCTACAGCATGGAACTTTGCGGCGGCACGCATACGCGCGCGACCGGTGAGATCGGTTTGTTCCGCATCGTGGGCGAGAATGCCATTGCGGCCGGCGTTCGCCGCATCGAAGCGGTGTCGGGATTGCAAGCGTACGATACAGCTCTGGAACAACTTCGCCTCCTTCGCTCTGTCGCGGGCAAAATCAATTCCCCCATCCACGAGCTGGAGAAAAAAATTGAAGCCCTGCTCGCGCATCAGAAGGAGTTGGAGAAGTCCTTGCGGACGGCCACTCAACGCGAGGCGTCGAATGCTGCGAGTGAATTGCTGGAGCGCGTGAAGACCGTGAACGGCGTCCCCGCCATCATCCACAACGTGGGCGGCGTGGACGGAGATTTTCTCCAGGCTGTGGTTGATTCGCTCAAAGGCCGTTTCAAAGGCGTGATCGTTTTGGGCGGCGCGACGAATGGAGCAGTGGCATTGGTGGCGGCGGTTTCCCCCGAGCACATCGCCAAGATCCAAGCCGGCAAAATCATTCAACAGATCGCACCGATCGTTGGCGGCAAAGGCGGCGGCAAACCAGACAACGCCCGTGGTGGCGGCAAGGATGCGAGCAAGCTGGACGAGGCGTTGAGCAAAGCGGCAACGCTGCTCTGAGTCCTGCGATTCCCCACAACTCGTTGCGCAATACGACCAACGGATGTTTCTTCGCACGTGTCGAATGAGTTGCGGATCAACAATTCGCGCCTTCGTCGCCGTGCCAATTCCGGAGCATATCCGCGCTGAACTGGCGCGGATGCAAACGGAGATGCTTCCGGAATTTCGCGACGTGTCATGGACGCGTCCCGAGGCGATGCACCTGACGCTGCACTTCTTCGGCGACATCGATACGGAGAAGATCAACGAGGTGATTGCGACGTTGACGGCTGCGACGGGTTCACGGCCCGTCATGAAATTGTCGCTGCGCGGCGTGGGAAATTTTAGCCAGCGCGTAATCTGGGCCGGCATCGAAGGCGACATCGAGATTCTGCGAGAGCTTGCGCTGGCGATTCAAGACAGCGTGGCAAAGTTTGGTTCCAAGATCGAGGAGCGTCGCTTCAACGCGCACGTGACGCTCGGCCGGGTTCGACAGCGCGCCGGGCGCGATTTCAATGTGAAGCTGCAACGCTGGCGTGAGGCGGAGTTTGGTTCCTTCAGTGCGGACCGCGTCGAGTTGATTCGCAGCGAATTGTCTCCACATGGATCGCGTTACACGACTCTCGCAGTGTTCCCGCTCATCGGCTGACACGAGCGTTCACTTCCCTCTTTCTCCCGCGCAAGTGTTTGGATAACGTCCGCGCCACGTATGGCACTCGATGACATCCTGCTCGAAGCGGAAGAGAAAATGATGAAGACCGAGGAGGTCGTGCAACACGAGTTCGGCGGTGTGCGGACGGGGAAGGCTTCACCGGCGCTCGTGGAAAATATCATGGTGGAAGTTTACGGCGGGTCGCACATGCGCATCCGCGAACTCGCTGGTATCACCACGCCCGAGTCGCGACAGATTTTGATCCAGCCGTGGGACGCATCGACGACGGGCGCAATCGAGAAGGCGATTCAAAAATCCAATCTCGGAATCAATCCCGCGGTGCAGGGGAAAAGCATTCGCATCGTTCTGCCGGACCTCAGCACAGAGCGCCGGCAGGAGATGGTGAAGATCGCGCGCAAAATGGCTGAGGATGGCCGCGTCGCGATTCGCCACGTGCGACGGGACGCGTTGGAGCACATCAAGAAAGAGTCGAAGAATGGCGGCGTTTCCGAGGAAGACACCGAGAAGGCCGACGCCGAAGTGCAGAAGCTCACCGACCAATACATCAAGAAGATCGACGATTATCTGGCACACAAGGAAAAGGAAATTCTGACGGTGTAGAAAAGAACGGGAGAGGCACCATGGCGGACTTCAAATTCAATTGCCCGCATTGCGATCAGAAGATGCAGTGCAACGAGAAAATGTCGGGCCGCCAGATCCAATGTCCCGCGTGCAATCATCTGATCACCATCCCATCCGCGCCTGGGCACACGGCGGAGCACAAGCCGCAGGTCGGAAATACCTGGGCGACAATTCTTCCGCGTCCATTGCCGAAAAACCCGCCAGTGGAATGACGCTTAAACGATCACTTTTTCTGAAATCGGGTTGAAGAAGAGAGCGTTGGCGAGATTGAACAGTAGCGGGACGCGTCCTCCCACCTGATACGAATTGTCGGCTGTGACTCGTACTCTGAAGGGCGTGGCGCCCGTGCTGCAATGAAGCAATGTTTCCGCGCCGAGAAATTCCACAAGCTCGATCAGCGCGTTAACGTGGCGGTTCCGATTATCGCTAAGCACGATGTGTTCGGCGCGGATGCCGAGAAGGATATTTCCATCGGCGAAGGCGGCCAGACGCGAGCCGCGTTTTTGGTCAAGAACGGTTTCGAGTCGCGTCCCCTCGGCTGCGCCAGTCACGTTGTGTTCGGTGAAAACAAATTCGTCGCCGCGTGGCGCCACGTGTCCCCGAAACAAGTTCATCGGCGGCGACCCGATAAAACCGGCGACGAAAGCATTTGTCGGAGAGCGATAGAGCGTCAGTGGATCAGCCGTTTGCTGTAATGCGCCCTGGCGCAACACGACGATCCGCTCCCCGAGCGCCATCGCTTCGTGCTGGTCGTGAGTGACGTAGATCATCGTGGTGCGCAGTTTCCGGTGCAATCGCACGATCAGCAGACGCAGTTCACAGCGTGTGAGCGCGTCAAGATGGGAAAGCGGCTCATCGAAGAGAAATACATTGGGCCGGCGTACAATGGCGCGCGCCAATGCGACGCGCTGACGTTCTCCACCAGACAGTTCCTGTGGCAACCGTGCCATCCATCGTTGAAGACCAACGGCTTCCGCTGCTTCCGCAACCCGCCGCTCAATGTCGTCGGCGGATGCGCCGCGAAGCTTCGGCCCGAGCGCGATGTTCTCGCGCGCGGTCAGGTGTGGGAGAAGCGCGTGATCTTGAAAAACCATCGCAACATCTCGCTCGTGAGGCTTCGCGCGATCGGCGACAATTCCATCGAAGCTGATGCTTCCACCGGTAAGTGATTCCAATCCAGCAATCACCCGAAGCGCGGTTGTTTTCCCGCTGCCCGACGGCCCGACAATGACAACGAATTCACCATCAGCGATCTGGAGCGATAATTCGTCGAGAGCGCAAACCGATGCTCGTCGATTATCGGTGAAAACTTTCGTCACACCGTGTAGTTCCACCCTCGCCATCGGCGGAGTTTTGGAACGCCGCACTGCGAAGTCCAGTCCGCTTGTAGGGCGAGAACGGAACGCGAGAAAGCCGGCTCGATGAACCAATCGCCGTTCGCAGGGCTCTCGGAGATTCTTCGCGTGCTGTTTACTTTTTTTGAGGCTTTCGCTACGGAAGTTGCCGTGGAAATGTTTTCGGAGTTGCCAAACGGTGCTTCACGTGATTCTTTGTAGCACTTCCGAAGTGAACCCATATTGGAAGCACTGCATTTGCAGATACAACTGAAGTTTATGCCAAAGTCTATTCGCTGGTCACGGATGAGTCGTCTCCTTTTCGCTCTCTCTCTTTTCGGATTGCCGCTTATCGGCAAGTCACAATGGGTGGCTTTCAACGATCACGCCGCCACGAACACCACCCACGTTAACGCAACGCGGTGGAATGTATTCGGAACCGCCAATGGTGCGCCAGGAGCGAGCGGCCTGTTGAAGAACATTTCGAGCGGCGCTAACCTGCCGGTCACGCTGACCATTGCCAATTCGGGCGCCTCCGCCGCTGGCACGCAGGGACAGCCTGCCGTCGGAACGCCCACATACAACGTCTTCAACGGGTTTGTTAATTTTCAGGGCACGCCCACCCCCTCTGTGGAACTTACCGGACCCGACGTCGTGACTTACACGTTCAGCGGCCTCAACACGGCGAGACGCTACAACTTCAAAGGGACAGCGATTCGCGGCAATCCGGTCTACACAGATCGTTGGACGCTAATCGAAATTCAGAGCGCGCCGTCTTTTATTACGGCCCACACGGCTAACGCGCTGACAAGCAATCAGGTTCCTGCCCTCACGCCAAGTCAGGTCGCGATCAACACCGGCGTGAATCATGACGCGACGAGTGGCGATTACGCGAGTTGGGACAATATTCAGCCAAGTGCAGCCGGAACGATCGTGATCACGTGCCGCCAGTATCTTGGAACTGTGCCCGGGGGGTCGTCCGCCAGCGATCGCGGCTACTCTATCACTGGGATTCGTCTAGAAGAATTGCCGGTGGGCGCGACGGCACTCGCAATTCTTTCGCAACCGCAGAGCCGAACCGTTAATGTCGGCACCTCGGTCACGTTGTCCATCGGAGTCACCGGCAACCCGAGATTCTATCAGTGGTACAAGGACGGGTCGCCGCTTCTGAATAGAACTAACAGCACTCTACCTTTCACTCCTGCTGCGTTTTTAGACACAGGTGATTACTTCGTCATCGTTACGAACTCGCTCAATAGCGTGACAAGCACGGTAGTGCGGCTAACGGTGACCATTCCGTCGATTGTTTACACAAACCTCGGTCTCACGAATGCGGCATGGAAGTACAATCAATCCGGTGCTGAACCTGCGCCGATCGGGGGGGTGACGTGGAAACAGTCCAACTATAACGATTCGGCATGGTCGTCGGGTCGCGGTCTTTTGGCGCTCGAAACGGATAACGCTTACGTCATCGCCCGAACCAACACGGTTTTGTCTCTCACCGATGGCGGCGGCAATCGTATTATTTCGTACTACTTTCGCAACACGTTTGTTCTTTCGAATGACCCCTCGGCTGTGACACTCTTGATGAGCAACATCGTGGACGACGGAGCCGTGATGTATCTCAACGGCGCGGAAGTGTGGCGGTTTAACATGCCAAACAGTACTGTCTCTTATGGAACAGTGGCCAGCAGTGCGGCGACCGAAGGCGCATTCACATGGACAAATTTACCCACGAGTTTGCTGGTTCAAGGGACAAATACCGTCGCGGTGGAAGTGCATCAAAACAGCGCTACCAGCTCCGACGTTGTGTTTGGAATGGAAATTAAGACCATCATCCCGCCTCCCTCAGTGCTTTCCATCGTCTCACAGTCGCCACAGTCGCAGAGCCTGGCCGTGGAGGAAGACAAAGAGGCGGTGTTCACCGTCGAACTCCAAGGGGGTGACCCGCACAACCAGTGGTACAAAAACGGTGTGGCCATCAGCAATGCGATCCGGACTACTTTCACGATTCCGATCGTCACTTTTGCTGACGCCGGCACTTACTATTTCGTTTCGACGAACGTGGTGAACTCTGTAACCAGTTCGCCGGTCACGTTGACGATTTACGCCGATACGAACCTTCCGGCGTTGCTCCAGGCAGACGGCACCGACAGCGAGACGAACGTTGTCGTCTCGTTCTCTGAGAGGCTCACCGCGATCACCGCAACCAACACCGCAAATTATAAAATCACCAACACATTGGGCGGAACCCTTTCGATAACTAGAGCGACAGTCCTCGCGGATGGAAAGAGTGTGGCTTTACAGACACCCGCGCGAGCTGCCGGTTCCAACTACATCCTTTACGTTTCAGGCGTAAGAGATCTCGCCAGCCCGACCGGAAATCTGATCCCGGCAAATAGCGCCACCCCGATCATCCAGTCCCAACTGCTGATCGCAATGAATGCTTTGTCCAAATACTACAACCCTGCCCCGAACAGCTCTGGAGGAGGTGATCCAGTCGAAATCGGAACCAGTTGGATCAATCCCAGCTATGATGAGGGCACGAGTGGCATCTTTTGGGCGGATGGAAACGGCATTTTTAACAACGGCTTTAGCGACGTTCCCGGTAATGTCGGCACGAGTTTGGTGCAGTCCCGTTCGTTCGTTGATTATTACCGAACCCGCTTTACAGGAAATGTCAGCCCCGGTGGCTTGGTGCTCACGATGACCCATGTCGTTGACGATGGGGCGATCTTCTATTTGAATGGCCAGGAATTTTACCGATTCAACATGGAGGGCGGGACCCTTTCGTCAAACAATACACGGGCAAACGTGACGGTCGGCAATCCTGCTCGAGTCGAGGTGTCAGTACCAGGAAGCCTCGTTGTGACGGGTGAGAACGTGCTCGCTGTGTCAGTTCATCAAGCGCAATATATCGATGTCGACCGCACTTTTGGCGTCGAATTGAAGGCACGCGCTCAATCCTACGTGGCGGGCCCGGTTCTGTTGGCCGGAGGACCGTTGGACGTCACAGTCGTTGAAGGTCAGACCGCGACATTTAGTGTGGCGAGTGTCGGTGCTTTCAAATTCCGATGGCAAAGCAACACCGTAGCTATCGCGAGCGCTACGAATAGCAGCTATACCACTCCGCCAGCCACAATAGGCATGAACGGTACCGTGTATCGAGTGGGTGTGAGCAACGCCGCCACGGGATTGGTTAGCTCAAATGCAACCTTGCGCGTGCTTCAGGACTCGAATGCGCCGACGATTGTGTCTGCCTTCATTGGTTCGAACAGCACGACAATTGTCGTGAGTTTCAGCGAGCCGATGGCTGCCGCTGCTGCTCAGACGCTGGCGAACTACGCCGTAATAAATGCTGTGGGAGGAAACGTCTCTGTAATCGGGGCGAGCTTGGTGAATGGCACCAATGTCGTGCTCTCGTTTGGTGCGGCATTGGCCGGTCGCTATATCGTCACTGTTAACAATGTCACAGATTCATCCAGTCTGGCTAACCGGATCGCCGCCAACAGCAGAGTCAGTGTGGGGGCAGAATATACGATTGGGATGATCAGCGACTGGAAGTATCTGTTGATCAACACGAATGAGACGATTCAGGACGAATTTTACGAAGTGGGATTCGACGATTCTTCATGGTCGGGACCGAGCAATGCTCTCTTCTACGTGGAAGGCGCTACGCTGCCGTTCGCGAGGGTAACTCCGTTGTCCCTTACCGAAGAAGGCGGCAATTACATTAACACGTTCTACTTCAGGAAGGCGTTTTACGCACCAATCGGCAGCACCAACATCACGTTCCGCCTCCGTCACGTCGTTGACGATGGCGTGGTGCTTTATCTCAACGGCAGAGAGATTTACCGCACGGACAACATGGGGTTAGGGGCGATTAATGCAGCCTCGCAGCCAACAGCGAGTGTTGGTGACGCCACGGTCGCAGGCCCATTTGATGTCGTGGTCACCAACCTCATCGGAGGCACGAACGTATTCGCAGCCGAAGTCCATCAATTTGGCGATGCGAGCACCGACGTTGTCTTCGGCATGGAGTTGATTGGATCGATTCCGTCAGTCGTCACTCCACCCAGTGGAGTGCAGATAGTGTCGCAACCGCAGAGTCGGACCAATGCCGTTGGCACTCTCGCTTCATTTAGTGTGAGCGCCGCCGGTGATCCGACGATCTATTACCAATGGCGTACCAATGGTGTGGCGGTTCTCAATGCGACCAATTCAACCTTGAACGTGCCAACCGTTCAGTTGACCGATAATGGCAAGGCTTACACTGTGGTCGTCAGCAACTTCGTGAACAGCGTGACCAGCACTGTGGCGACGTTGACGGTGACCAATACGGTCTCTCCATGTTTGCCAGTCGCTTGGACAAATAACTTCAAGTTGTCGCTGTCGATAACCAACGGGACAAACATCGCCTTGGCGTGGACCAATCCCATCACAAACAATTGCAACAGTAACGCTGTCGTGTTTTTGCAACGTGCCTTGGTCCTCTCGCCGCCATCGATTCTCTGGACGAATATTTTCACCAACACGTCGGGTTCAGCTCGATTGGTCATAACCAACAGCGTGAATGACACGACGCGCTTCTATCAACTCCGGGTGGCACCGTAAGCGTTTCCCAATCGGAGATTCACAAGAGAGACCGGAAGCCTTCCGGTCTCTTCTTTTTTTACTGAGGAGCAATGCATGGCGAGAGAGATGGCGGATGAGAAATCGCGATGGCTGATGACTTTTCCCGCA
>DATHEW010000619.1:0-9247 GCA_035318425.1 Candidatus Acidiferrum sp.
CGGTTCGGGCATGCTGTTGTTCGGCGGTGCGGCGAGCAACAATGTTGTGAGCGGCAATGTCATCGGACTCGCTGCTTCGGGCGCAAGTGCCCTGCCTAATCTCGGTTCAGGCATCGGCATTGCGGCCGCGCCGCGCAACACCGTGGGCGGAGTGGGGCCATTCGATCGGAACGTGATTTCGGGCAATAACGCCAGCGGAGCCTACATCAACGGAGCTGGCGCGAGCGGCAACCGGTTCTTTGGAAACTGGATTGGTATGGATGCGTCCGGCAGCAACGCGGTCGGCAACGCCGGCGGCGGCATCTACATCTACGGTGCGGCATCAAGCGTTATTGGCAGCGCGGCGACAGGGGCCGGCAACACGATTGGCGGCAACATGAAGGTGGGCCTTTCGGTCGGTGATTCCGGTGCAAACGGAACCCTAGTGCAGGGCAACTTCTTTGGATTCCGTCCGGGCGGTGCAATCGCCTTGGGCAATGAGTGGCACAACGTTGAGTTTCTGGATGGCGCAATCAACTCCGTCGTTGGCGGCACGACACCCGGTCAAGGCAATCGGATAGCGAATGCGTTCACGAGTGGTTACGACGGGGTGCGCATCCGTACTGGCGCTACAGGTAATACGATTCGCGGAAACAGCATTTTTGGAAATGGCGGCGCGGTAGGCCTCGCGATCGATCTCGGCGTGGATGGTGTGACGGCAAACGACAGCAGCGATCCTGACGGTGGCGCGAATGTTTTGCAGAATTTTCCAGTGCTCAACCCGGGCGGCTGGCGTTACCTCACGATTATCGGCGGTTCGTTGAACAGCCGCCCGAGTGCGACATTTACCTTGGATTTCTACGGGAACAGCGTCGCCCAATCGAGTGGGTTCGGTGAGGGCGAGCGCTGGCTCGGCGCAGTGACTGTCACCACCGCCGCCAGCGGCAACGTGACTTTTTCAGCAGCTCGGTTCACGAACTTATTCGGCGCCGGAACGGTGATTGCGGCGACCACAACGGATGCAGCCGGGAACACGTCCGAAATTTCAGCGACAGCCCCGCTCTCGACAGTGAACGGCGACGGCGACGGATTACCGGACGACTACGAGATCGCAGTGGGTTTGCAGAGCAATCCTCCGCCGACCCCTGAAACGGACAGCGACGGCGACGGCATACCGGACTTGGAAGAGTTCCTGGCGGGCACCAATCCGGCGAACATCGCCAGTGTCCTGCGTATCACTACGAGTCCGAGTGTGGATGGAACGGTCGTGTCGTTTCCCAGCGCGATCGGCCGGACGTATTATCTGGAGGTGGCTGACCAGGTCATCGGGCCTTGGTTGCCGGTCGGGAGTCCGCTTGCGGGAAACGGAGCGACACTGAGCGCGGTGGAACTGGAGAAAAAAGAAAGCACGCGGTTTTACCGCGTGCGTGTCACCGCCGATTGATTTCTCTGCGGTTAAATTATTTTTGGGCCGAGCGGCGACGCACCAGATAAAAGCCGCACAACCCGCCTGCCACACAAAGCGCCAAGAACGAAGGTTCCGGCACCGCTTGCACGCTCGCCCCAAAGTTCATGGGAAAATTGGCGTTGGTCTTGAGCTGCCAGTTGTTCACTCCGTCAACATTCTCCCAATAGTCAGGAAGACTGTACTGATCGGGATCTTGCGGTGAACTGTAGAGTGCCACGCCGGCACTTTCGCCAACATCGATGCCCGTAAAAACAACGGAAAACGTGATGCGATCCGGGAGGATGATGTTCGCGGGAAGGTTCCCGTCCAAGACGCTCCATTTCAGAGTCGCTCCCGGGCTCGAATTCACCAGAAACGGATCGCTGTCCCAAAGGACGGACCCCGGACGCAGAGCCGATGGATTGCCGGGAACCGGCAGTCCATCATTCGCGTAGATACGCACGCGAGCCGTTTCGCCGCCCGAAAGGTTGATTGCGTAATATTGAAAATCGAACTGACTCAATTCCCGCGCCGTGCCGCCCAGATTGATCTCATCCCCGATTTCCAAAGAACCGGCATTGAAGTTCTGATTCAGGGGGCTGTTGGTGTTGCTATAAACTACATCAGCGTGCGCGGCGGCCGCACTCGCCGCAATCAAGGAGGCGGCCATCAAGGTTTTACGTTGCATAGAATTCAGAATGGATGCGGATACTGCACGTTGTGCATGGATATGTCAGAAATCAGGGAATTGCGTCAATCAATTCCCGGGGAAAGTTCGATTTTAAGATTTCTCCTACGTGCAATCGACGCTTGAGGGAAGCTGACGACATCCGTTCAATCCAAACGTCAATGCCTGAAAACCCTCCGAAACCATCCCTCGCCGCGCTGTGTGCCTGGTGTGATCGCTTCACGGCGTGGCTGCTCGGAACAATGCTCGTGTTCTCGCCCTGGGCTTTCGGAACGACGCAAACCTGGTCAATCCAACTGATGAACGCCGGGGGCTGGGCGCTCGGCGCGTTGTGCCTCGTCCATCGTGGACTTGCTGGAAACAGGCAGAAATCGCAGCGTGTCTCTTCGGCTGTTGCGGGCATGGCGCTGCTCACCGCGCTGTTGCTGGCGTATATTTTGGCCAGCGCGTGGAACGCAAGCGCAACCTACTTTCCCGGCGAGTGGCGGTTGCAGGAACATCCGTTTCTTTCATGGCTGCCGCACAGCTACGATGCGCCAGCGACATGGAAAGCATTCTGGAATTTTCTCGCGCTGGCATCCGCATTTTGGGCAACCCACGATTGGCTGGCGTCATCGCCCGATCGCGGCGGTGAATCCCGGCGAGCGCCGCAACTCTCGTCCCGCTTGCGCTTGCTGCTCTGGATAATGAGCCTCAACGCGGCGCTGCTCGCCCTCGAAGCGGTCGTTCAAAGAACTTCCGGCACACCGAACCTCCTTTGGTTCCAACCCACGCACGACAATAAAGATGCCGCTGCGCAGTTCGGCCCTTTCGCCTATCGCTCGAACGCTGCGCAATACCTGAACCTGGTCTGGCCGGTGACACTCGGCTTCTGGTGGTGGTTGCAGCGAGAGGCATGGCAGCGCGGAAAACGGCGCGGGCTTCAGCACGTTCTGTTGCCGTGCGTGCTGGTCATGGCGGCGGCGGCGCTTTACTCGCTGAGCCGCGCGGGTGCGGGAATTGCCGCCATGTTGCTTGTCGCCGCATGCGTGCTGCTGGGAATGCAGCGTGATGCCCCCTTGCAGATGCGAATCGGAGTGCTTTCGCTGGGACTGCTCACACTGGCAGCCGGAATTTTTGTCTCTTGGAACACGCTGTCACGGCGCTTCGCTGACACATGGCAGGATCCGCTGAGTGGACGTGCCGAGACTTACGCAATTGCCGAAGGGATGGCGCGCGATTACCCGTGGTTCGGCACAGGGCCAGGAACATTCAACAATTTGTTCCAGGTGTATCGCGAAAACCCGGAACAATATTGGCCCGCTCAACTTCACAACGATTGGCTCGAGATGCGCATCACATTCGGGCGTGTTGGTTTTGCGCTGATCCTCGCCGCGCTGGTCATTGCCTCGTTGCGTTGGCTCACGCCCGGTGGCGTCCCACGCGACAATACATTCCTCCTGCTCACGTTGCTCGCACTGACGGGCTGCCTGGCGCATGCGCGATACGATTTTCCATTTCAGATTTACTCGATCCAGTTCGTGTTCGTGGTGCTTGCGGCAGTTCTCTTTAGCTCTTCACGCGTCAGACGCAGCGGAAGCCGCGGTGCGGAAGTGTAATCACAAAATCTTTTTGCGTTCGCACGCGCTTTCGCAAAGATGCGCGCCGCCATGAGCAAGACATCAAAGCCGTCGCCGAAAAAATTCGCCGCCTATCCGCGTCTGAATCCACTCGGCATCGGCAAGAACATTTCCGCCGCCGACTTGATCGACCAATGCTTCCTTGCTTACAACGGTGGGCGCCTTCGTGAATCCGCCAAATTGCTCGCCGAGAAAATGCTCCCGAATGACGGTTGCGTCGGGATGTCACTTACTGGCGCGCTCACGCCGGCGGGGCTCGGCAAGAGCTGTCTCATTCCATTGATGAAAGCCGGCTTCGTGGACTGGATCGTCTCGACCGGCGCGAATCTTTATCATGATCTCCACTACGGCCTCGACATGCAGCTCTTCGCGGGATCGCCGTTCCTCGATGACCGCGAGTTGCACCGCGATGGCGTGATTCGCATTTACGACATTCTCTTCGATTACAACGTCCTGCTCGATACGGATGCCTTTGTGCGCGAGGTAATCCAGGGCGCTGAGTTCCAACGCGCCATGGGCACGGATGAATTCCATTTCCTCCTCGGCAAATACGTGAGCGAACGCGGGCGCAAACTTGGAATTCGCGATTCGAGCGTCGTCGCGACGGCTTACGAGTGCGGCATCCCGATTTTCACGAGCAGCCCAGGTGATTCGAGTATCGGCATGAATGTCGCCGCGATGTCATTGCGCGATTCGAAACTCGCCTTCGATGTGAACCGTGACGTGAACCAAACCGCCGGCATTGTCTATGACGCCAAATCCAGCGGGCGCAAATCGAGCGTGTTCATCCTCGGTGGCGGATCGCCGAAGAATTTCATGCTCCAGACTGAGCCGCAAATCCAGGAGGTCATGGGCATCGAGGAAAAGGGCCACGATTATTTCCTGCAATGCACCGATGCGCGCCCGGACACCGGCGGTCTCTCGGGCGCCACTCCGGCCGAAGCGGTCAGTTGGGGTAAAGTCGATCCCGACTCGTTGCCGGATTGCGTGGTCTGCTACGCGGATTCGACGATCGTTTTACCGTTGCTCACCGCTTACGTACTCGCGCGTGTGAAGCCGCGAAAACAGAAGCGACTCTTCGATCGCCGCGAGGCAATTCTCGATAACGTCCGCGCGCAATATCTCAAGACCGGCACTGTGACCAAAGTGCTGACGAGCCGAAAACTCGGCAAACGCCAAACCGGCGTCGGCACCAAGACGGTTGATCGCGATCGCTGATTTGCAACGCACAGACGTTGCGTTTCAAAGGAAGTTTGGCAAAGTGCCAAAGCGGTTCGGCCGGATCGCGAAGCTGCTCGTCCGGCATCCGCGACAGGGGGACTTTATGAATGTCGGTGATCTTGTATCCGTGGAGGAACTTGAGCGGGAACATATTCGTCAGGTGATGGCGAAGACCAAAAACCTGGGCGAAGCCGCGCGGGTGTTGGGAATCGACGCGGCCACACTTTACCGAAAGCGAAAACGCTGGCGGCTGGATGAAAGCGGCGGGGATGAAGTTCCGGCTCCACCCGTCCCTGCCCCCGACGGGACGCCTGCTGAGAAGAGTTAGCGTAGAGCGCCGACCGCTCCTCGTTTACTGCGCCGCCAACTTCCAGAGCTTCCCGTTGTTCTCTTTGATCATGTTGCTCGTGTTCGTCATCACGTAGATCTCGCCATCGGCATCCTGTCCGAGCGCAGTGACGTAATGGCCCACGCTTCCATCTGCGCTTCCCGCGAGCGCCAGCGTTTCCATTGTCCACTTGCCGTCGACGCCGCGCGTGGCGGCGAACAGCACACCGTCTGGCTTGGTCCAACCGCGCGACCAGTCGGCAAAAATGTAGTTGCCGACAAGCTGGGGGAACAACTTGCCGCGATACACATACCCACCCGTGATGCTGCATCCCTTTGCCTCGGGATCTTTCGGGAACTTGCCAATGTTCTTGTACGAGAGAATTGGATCGAGCAGAGGCTCGCCCATCGCGCCGACCTTCGGACAATCCGCCGGCGGCTGCCGTGTTTTCTTGGGATCGAAACACACGAACGCTTCGCGAATGTTCCAGCCGTAATTCCCGCCTTTCGTCACGATATTCACTTCCTCCCATGAGTCCTGGCCCACATCCGCCACGAAGAATTGGCGCTCACCGCCACGATCGAATGAGATGCCCCACGGATTTCGCAAGCCCCACGCAAAAATCTCCGGGCGCCCTTTCCCATTGCTCGCGAACGGATTGTCCTTGGGCACGGCGTATTGTTTGCCTTCATCTTTTTTGTCCACGTCGATGCGCAGAATTTTGCCCAGCAACTTTTTCGTGTCCTGGCCGTTGCCTTGCGGCGAGTGACCTCGGCCCACGTCGTTCGCGTTCCCGCCGTCACCGACCGAGATGTAGAGAAAACCGTCGGGACCAAACGCCAGCGGGCCGCCGTGATGGTTTTCGTAGGGCATGTCAATTTGAAGCAACAGCCGTTCATCACCGGCCTTGTCATTCTTCAAAGTGAACTCGGAAATGTGCGACGTGTGGTTCCAGTTCGTCTCCGCGCCTTCGCGCAACGGCGCGCTGTAGTACGCGTAAAACTTTTGGTTCTGCGCGAACTTCGGGTGCATCGCGATCCCCACGAGCCCTCGTTCATCAAAGCCTCCTGACTTGAACTTGATCTGCTGCGGCGACAATTCCAGCGCGAGCTTGTTCGTCCCCGCGCCATCCTTGTGAACGATGAATAACCGACCGATCTGATCCGCCACGAACAAGCGTTCGCCGTCGATGGGCACGAGCACAGTCGGTTGAACGAAGCGTTCGCCGAGCAGCTTCAACGTCGGTATCGGTTCCGCCGCAACGGCAGTGAACGCGGACAAGGCAAGACCCAGGCTCAAGACAATTGGTTTCACGCGCGCGAATCTACGCAAGGGTGCATTCACCGCACAAGCGCGCAAGAGGCTCATGTCAGGGAGACTGTCTTCCCTGCTCCACCAATCCGAGATCCTGGTAAATCGCGTTATTGATCGCGCGCTGCCGTTGCTGATGTTTGCGCTCGCCCGGCATGCCGTTCGTCGCCCACGCCACGGCCAGGCCGTGCATCGGATCGGCAAAGGCGCAGGAGCTTTGATTCCCGCTGTGGCCGAATGTGTCCCGCGAGGCCACACGCCCGTAACCGTAAGGCATCTGCAAACCATCGCGATTCGAGTTCATGATGAAGCCAAAGCCTGTGTCTGTTTTGAACTGAAACGTCTCATCGAACAACCCGATGCGTTGGTGTGA
This sequence comes from Candidatus Acidiferrum sp., assembly GCA_035318425.1. Taxonomy (GTDB): domain Bacteria; phylum Verrucomicrobiota; class Verrucomicrobiia; order Limisphaerales; family SIBH01; genus JANNGC01. The sequence continues at coordinate 6,967 of DATHEW010000619.1, forward strand.
AGTAATAGTGCGAACCGTCTCGGGCCGAAGCAGCGCCCCACCGCCTCGCAACAGCGTCTCGTAAAACCCTGCCAATTCCCGCACCGGCCCGCGTGCATTGCCGCCCGGCACCAGCGTGGCAAAACCCGCGTCGCTATTCCAGTAATCGAGTTCCACCGGCGCGGCGCCGCCCGTGTCGTACATGAAGCCGCACTGTTCTCGCACCGACGCCAACTCCATTGGATCGAAGCACAAACACGCGTTTGCCAATCCCGATTGCCGAAACGTCTCACTTCGAATGCAGGCATTCAACGGGCTGCCGCCGATGCGTTCCACTACCAACGCCAGCACGTACCAACCAGCAGTCGAACTGTAAGCGGCGCGTTCGCCGGGAACCCAATCCAATGGCAGTGCGAACTCGAAAATGCGCGAGAGCTTTTCCTCCATCGACAGCGCGGGATCAATGGGATCGAGCGCGTGCAGACCTGCCGTGTGCGTCAGCACGTTCGCCAGCGTGATGCGTTCTTTGCCGCCTTGCGCAAACTCGGGAACAACGTCCGCCACTCGCGTGTTCCAATCGATGAGGCCGCGTTCCACCAATTGCGCCAGCACGGCCGCCGTGAGCGGTTTACCCGCGGAAAACCAAAGCGTGATCGTCTGGACCTTCATCGGCATGCCTTCGCGCGCTTCGCCGAAAGCGCCATCGATGAACACCTCACCGTGGCGTGACACGTAAAGTTGCGCGCCCAGATGAAGGCGGTCGCGAATACCGCCTTCGATCACTTCGATCGTCCGCGAAAATGTTCCGTGCTGAGGCACGCGGAACTGAAACACGAACCGCTCGCGCTGTCGCGTCTCGCCGTTCCGCTGCAAGTGTTCACTTGGCACCGCTCGGCGTCTGCGTAAGCTGCGCCCCAATCCAAAAGCGTATGCACGAATACATCGAACGCGTGGTGGACCTGCTCGATCCCGCGACCTCTCACGTTCTCAACATGACAGTCGAAGACGCTCGCGCGCGCGTGCTGAGCGGCAATGCAGAAGCGGTGCGCGAGATCGACGGCTCGTTCGCACTGCTCGCGCGCGATGGCAAGACGGTGCGCATGGCGCGCTCACTTGACCGGCCCATGCGCTACTTTCTCGCGAAACGCGAAGCGGGGCCGGCCTTGATCGTGGCCGATCGCATTGACGCCATTCGCGCGCAACTCGAACGTGAAGGACTCGCCGATCAGTTTCATCCCAGCTACACGCGCATGGTTCCGGCCCATTACATCGTGGAGATTCAACTCGTCGGCTGTCCCGATCCCGATCCCACCTACACGCGCTACTTCACACCGGAACGAAACAAATTCTCCACTGACCTAGATGAGATCGGTCGTGCTTACATCGGCGCTCTGGCGGATGAAATCGCCAAGTGGCTTAAAACGATTCCGTCACAGCAACCCATCGGCGTCTGCTTCTCCGGCGGCATCGATAGCGGGGCGGTTTTTCTCACCACGTATCACGTGATGCGACAACTCGGGATCAGCCCGTCACGCCTGAAGGCGTTCACGCTTAGCTTCGGCGATGGGCCAGACCTGAAACAGGCGCGCGAATTCCTGGACCACGCTGGCCTCGGCATGTTCCTCGAACCGATCGAAGCGGATCTCGCAAGCATCGATGTCGGCGAAGCGATCCGGGTGATCGAAGATTACAAACCGCTCGATGTGGAATGTGCGTCGATGGCGTTGACGCTTTGCCGCGGCATCCGCGGACGCTATCCAGACTGGCGTCACTTGGTCGATGGCGATGGCGGCGACGAGAATCTCAAAGACTATCCGATCGAAGAAAACTCCGAGCTAACCATCCGCAGCGTCGTTCACAATCTCATGTTGTATCACGAAGGCTGGGGCGTCGGCCGCATCAAGCACTCGCTCACCTACAGCGGCGGATTGAGCCGCGGGTACGTGCGGACGTACGCGCCCGGACGACGATATGGCTTTGACGCGTTCAGCCCCTTCACCCGTCCCGACGTCGTCGAAGTCGCCGAGGGGATTCCGTTCGCCGAGCTGACGAGTTACGACGAAGCCGCGCTGTATTCCCTCAAAGGCGAGATCGTTCGTCGGGGGGTGTTGGCGATCACGGGTCTCGAGATGCCGGTATTTCCAAAACGGCGCTTTCAGGACGGCGTCGCGGCCGGTGATATCCGGCGTTCCATTCTCCGCGGCAACGAACAGATCTACCGCCAGCGTTTCCTGGCCATGTACGCTGGATGAACGTCGCAGCTGTTTACCCTTCCGGCAGGAGCGATCGCGATCGGTTCGTG
>DATHEW010000620.1:0-3478 GCA_035318425.1 Candidatus Acidiferrum sp.
CCGAGTGCGTTGCGAAGCGCGCTGCGCAAGCGAGATGTGGAACGGAACCGCGAGGCTGCTGAGCTTGCGTTGAAGCAAAGCGAGGAGCAATACCGGCTGATCACTGAGAACACGCGCGACTTGATTTGTCTGCTCGATGAAGAGGACAGGTTTGTTTACGTGAGTCCGTCCTACGAGTTGGTGCTCGGCTACACGGAGGCGGAATTGAAGGGCACGCGCTTCCTCGATTTGATTCATCCCGAGGACGCCGCGGTTGCCCTCAAGGCGCTGGACCAGGCGCGCAAACAACGACAGCAACGCACCGCTGAGTTGCGCTATCGTGATCGGCCCGGGCATTGGCAATTGTTCGAAGCCGCCGCAAGTCTGCCCGCGGATGCGAAGGGAAAGCTCCGGCGTGTCGTCATTGTGTCGCGCGATGTGTCGGAACGAAAACGTGCGGAGCAGGAGATCGAGCACCTGGCCGCCTTCCCGCGTTTCAATCCGAATCCCGTGCTCGCTTTTAGCGCGGATGGCAAACTCACCTACTTCAACGATGCCGCACAGGCCATGGCCGAATCCTTCGGCACGGATCATCCACAAAAGATTCTTCCGCCCGACAGTGTCGATGTCGTGGCGAAGTGTCTGACTGCGAAGCAGAACCACATTCGGCTCGATACGACGATCGCGGCCCGGACGATCTCGTGGACGTTTTATCCGATTCATCCGACGCATTCGGTTCATTGCTACGCCGAAGATGTCACCGAGCGGCTCAGTCTTGAGATGCAGTTGCGGCGGTCGCAGAAGATGGAATCGATCGGCCAGCTCGCAGCCGGGCTCGCACACGATTTCAACAACATTCTCACGATCGTGCAGGGACACTCAGGACTGCTCTTGCACGACCGCGGCATGGATGAGAAGGCGCGCGACGCGCTTGAACAAATTCACATTGCGTCCGAGCGCGGCGCGGGACTGACGCGGCAGCTTCTGCTCTTCAGCCGCAAGCAACTTGCGCAGCCGCACATCACGAGCATGAACGCCATCGTGGAGGAGGTCGCGCGAATGCTTCGAGTGTTGCTCGGTGAACAAATCGCCCTCGATCTGCAACTCGAGGAAACACTCCCCGCCGTCAATGCCGACGAAGGCATGATGGAGCAGGTGCTGATGAATCTCGCGGTGAACTCCCGTGACGCCATGCCGCGCGGCGGCAGAATCGTGATCTCCACTTCCTTGCGCGACGTGGATGAGCGCTACGCTAAACGTCAGCGCGACGCGCACGCCGGTGAATTCGTGTGCCTCGCCGTGCGAGACACCGGCACGGGGATGGACGCCGAAACGTTGAGCCATATTTTCGAGCCGTTCTTCACCACGAAAGAAGTTGGAAAAGGCACCGGCCTCGGCCTCGCGACGGTTTACGGCATCGTGAAGCAGCATCACGGATGGATCGAAGTGGACACTCGCGTGGGCGAAGGCAGCACGTTTCGGATTTATTTCCCCGCTACAAAATTGCCCGCGCCGGAAATGCATCACGACATCGGCACGGAGGAGTTGATGCGCGGATCGGAAACGATTCTCGTGGTCGAGGACGAGGAGCCGCTTCGCGAACTGGTCTCGAACATCCTGGAGCGCTCGGGCTATCGGGTGCATGCGGCGTCGAGTGGCGGCGGCGCGTTGGAAATGTGGCGGAAACATCGCGGCGAGATCGATCTCCTGCTGACGGACATCATGATGCCGGAAGGAATGACCGGGCGTGAACTGTCCGAGAAAATCCTCGCCGATGAACCAAACCTCAAGGTGCTTTACAGCAGCGGCTATCCGATGGAAGTGATCGGGCCGGATGTTTTGAACTGCGCACACTTCCTCCAAAAACCATATCAGCCAGCAGCGCTGGCGCGCGCCGTTCGCCAATGTCTCGACGGAATGGACACGCGGCGGCGGAGCGTTGAGGCTGATCCGGCGTCCATCAAATAGTCAGCTCCGCTACTTGCGGCAGAGACAACTTTGGGCAACGGGTTTCCGCTAAGAAAAGAGAGCCGTGGCGTCGAAACGAAAATTTGTGGTGTTGCTCGTCGAAGATTCGGACGAAGACGTTTTCCTTTTTCGTCGCGCGCTGGAGAAGACCGGAAGGCTGATCAGCTTTCAGCACGTACCCAGCGCGATGCGAGCGCAGGAATATCTGCTGGGTGAAGGCGAGTTCGGGAATCGCGAGACGCATCCGCTTCCCACCGTCATCTTCACCGATCTCAACTTGCACGGGTTGGATGGCCTTTCCTTTCTCGAATGGCTGCGCGCACAGCCGAACCTTCGTTTGCTGCCATGCATCATTTACTCCGGCTCGCTCAATCCTTCCGACGTGCAATCGGCGTACGCCAGCGGCGTGACTTCGTTTGTGATCAAGCCGGCCAGTTTTCCCGAATGGGTCGCTCGACTCGATATCGTGTTGAAATTCTGGATGGACGTGGCGCAATCGCCGCCGCAATCGGAGTAACGCGCAAACCCGTGAATTGCTGCCCGCGCGAGCGATGCTACGGTTCGTCATGGAGGCTCAACTCACTGCACGCGAAGCACCGCGCCCGGCATACGAAAATTACTTCGCCGATCCATTCGTGTGGCGGCATGACGGTGAATTCTTCGCCATCGGCACGGGCGAGCGGGAAGCCACAGGTTACCCGGGTGAACTTGTTTTTCCTTTGCTGCGCTCCAGGGATTTCATCTGTTGGAACCAGGCGGGCAGGGCGTTGCTCCGGCCTGACGGTTCACTCGGCACAAACTTCTGGGCGCCCGAGGTCGTGTTCGAGGATGGAAAATTTTACCTCTATTACTCCGTCGGGTTTGCCGACGCGAAGCATCAACTCCGCGTAGCCACCAGCGAGACACCGCTCGGGCCATTTCAGGATTTCGGGACAGCGTTGATCGATCCCGGCACCTGCGCCTTCGCCATTGATGCGCACGCGTTCCGCGATGACGACGGACGTTGGTATCTTTTCTATGCGCGCGACTTTCTCGACACAGGCGTTGGCGTTCGCGCCGGCACCGCGCTTGCCGTCGCGCCGATGAAATCGATGACGGAGCTCAGCGGTGAACATCGCGCGGTGTTGCGGGCGCGTCATGACTGGCAGCGATTTCAGGAGAACCGTCCGATCTACGGCGGTAGTTACGATTGGCACACCTTGGAAGGCCCGTTCGTGCGCAAACATGACGGACGTTACTACTGCCTCTACAGCGCGGGGCGTTGGGAGAATGAAACGTATGGGGTCGATTACGCCGTCGCCGATCATGTGCTCGGGCCATACTCCGATGCAGGAAATGAAAATGGCCCGCGCGTGCTGCGGACGGTTTCACGCGACATGCTCGGCCCCGGACACAACTCCATCGTGACCGGACCGGATGGAGGAGATTGGATCGTTTATCACGCGTGGGACGCAGCGATGGCAGCGCGTCGCATGTTTATCGATCGGTTGGTGTGGACCGGTGACGGGCCGCGATGTCCACGCTTTGGACC
>DATHEW010000621.1:0-4987 GCA_035318425.1 Candidatus Acidiferrum sp.
TGCGCAATCTGTTGGTCTTCCAAATCTCGAAGGGCGACACGCGCTTGCTCGAACTTTCCGAAGCGGAGGCGAACATCATGGCCGAGCAATCGGCGCTCGTCGGCACCGACGGGCTCACTCGCATGATGGAGGTGTTGACGAACGCCGAGGCGTCGATGCGTGATGCTGCGTCGCGGAAGATTTTCATTGAGATCGCGTTGATCAAAGCGATCGACGCGCGGAACGCCGTGAGCATCGATGCGGTGCTGAAGCGGTTGAATGAATTGCGCGGTGGCGATGCGGGAGTGAGTGCGGCGCCAATGGCTGCGGCGGTTGCGCGTCCGGCTCAGGTTATGGCACCGAGTGCTCCTGTTGTGGCGAAGGCTGCGCCACAGCCAGCGCGGGTGATGCAGGCTGAAGCTCCGGCCCGTCAGGATGCCGGAGGCACGTTGGCACACGGCACGTTGGATTTGCAGGCGCTCTGGCCGCAGTTGCTCGAGGCGATTGGCCGCGCGAGCCCATTCGCGCGCAGCTATTTCATCGAGGCGCATCCGGTTTCGTTCGTGAAGAATGTTTTCACGATCGGCTTCGATGCTGAATTCGCGGACCACATTTCAATGGTGGATAACACGAAGAACCACACTCTCATCAGCACGAAGCTGGCTGAACTCGGCGTTCCCGGCGCCCAGGTGAAGATCGTCAAGGCCGAGCGTCCGGACAATTTCGCCGCGCCGATTCCGCCGACCGCGACACCAGAACCAGCGCGCGCAGCGCCCGCTCCAGTTCAACAGACGACGGCACCTCCCGTGGCGCCTCCGAAATCCCCTGCGCCAGCAGCGAAGCCGGTGCAACTCGATCCGTCGGAGTTCAAAAACGATCCGCTGATCAAGAAGGCGTTGGAAATTTTCAAAGGAACGATCGTCGAGGTCAGAGTCTGACGCCGCCCTCGCCAGCGATTACGAATTCAACTCTCAACTCAACTCACAGGAACATGTCGAGCATTGGCAAATTGATGAAGCAGGCTGCGAAGATGCAGCAGCAGATGGAACAGGTGCAGGGGCAACTTGCTGCGAAAACCGTGGACGCGACCAGCGGCGGCGGCGCGGTGAAGGTCACCGCGAAATGCGACGGGACGATCGCCGCGATCAAGGTTGATCCCGCGGCGTTGAATCCATCGGATGCGCAGTTGCTGGAGGATATGCTGATCACTGCGATCAATCAGGCGCTCACGGAGGCGAAGGAAATTTCCAACGCCGAGATGGGCAAGGTCACGCAGGGCTTCAACCTGCCTGGCATGATGTGACACGGCCGTAAATGGCTTCTCTTCCTGAACCGATCATCGCGCTCACCGCTGCGCTCGGAAAACTTCCCGGCATCGGCCCACGCTCGGCGGAGCGCATCGCGTTGCACCTCGTTCAAAGCGATGCCGCGCTCGCGCAACATCTCGCGCAGGTGATTGTCAGCGCGCGCGAACGGATTCGCCTGTGTTCCATTTGCGGCTCGCTCACGGAGAAAGATCCGTGCGGGATTTGTGAAGACAACCGGCGCGATGCGTCGTTGCTCTGTGTGGTCGAACGGCCCACGGACATTCTGTCGCTGGAGAAAGGGAATTTCTTTCACGGCAAGTATCATGTGCTCGGCGGGAAGATTTCTCCGTTGAACGGCGTCGAGCCTGAAGACTTGCGCATCACTGAACTTGAACAGCGGCTGGATCGCGAACCGGTGCGCGAAGTGATCGTGGCATTGCCGACCGATGTGGAGGGCGACGCGACGAGCCATTATCTCGCGAAACGTCTTGCGCCGCGTGACGTGAAGGTGACGCGGATCGCGCATGGATTGCCGGCGGGAAGCGGATTGGATTTCGCGGATGAACTCACGTTGAGCCGCGCGCTGGAAGGGCGGAGGGAGCTGAGTTGAAAGTCAAAGCTGTCGTGTTCGATCTCGGCAAGGTGCTGGTCGATTTCGATTACTCCATCGCCGCGCGCAAGCTGGCCGAGAACGCGGCGAAGTCCCCGAGCGAACTTCAGAAGATGCTCGATCACTCGCCGTTGCTGTACAAGTTCGAGAGCGCGGGGATGACGAGCCGGGAATTCTACGGCGAGTTCTGTCGCGAAGCTGGTTTTCGCGGCGACTTCGATCAATTCGGCGCGGCGTTCGGCGACATCTTCAGCGAGATCCCGGAGATGATTCGGTTCCAGCAGGAGCTGCGATTGAAGCGAGTGCCGACTTACATTCTGTCGAACACGAACGACATCGCGATCGGGCACATCCGCCGAAACTTTCCGTTCTTCGCGAACTTCGATGGCTACGTACTTTCCTACGAACACGGCGCTTTGAAACCGCACGCGCGCATCTACGGAGCGGCCGAGCGGATGATTGGCGGGCACGGCGAGGAACTCGTGTTCATCGATGATCGCGTGGAGAACTGCGAAGCCGCGGCGAAGCTGGGATGGCGGACGATTTGTCACCGCGATCCAGCGGAGACAATTCCATTCATTGAGGGACTTCTCTAATCCTTCAGCGCCGAGAGCAGCGGGATCGAGTAACGATCGTCTTCCCAGGACAGAAGCCGTTCGGACAAATCATTCAACGCCACACGCGCTTCGCCGAAGCGTTCCGCCAACGTGTCGAAGATCGAACCAAGCTCGTAGCGTTGCGCGAGCCGATGATCGCTGGCGACGCGAAAGTTCGCGCGGCCAATGCCTTCGAAATAGCGCAGGTCTGGAAAGCCACGTTTCTCCGCACGCACTCGGATGCGGTCAGGAAACACGCCGGTGAAGAACAACGCGTAGTTACCGATGTGCGCGCGCAGCTCGAACCCGTTGCGTTCATCAGCGTTGCGCAACGCGAGCAGCATCTCGAAAAAGTAGTTGAGTGGCTCACTTTGTCCCGGCACGCGACACTGCGACCGGTCCATGCTGGAATACTCAGCGAGAATTTCTGCCACGTAATCCGCCACGATGCGGTCATTGATGCCGGTGTGGCGCAGGACGTTTCTCACCAGGATGTAAAAGTAGAAGTGCGACGACACCGCAAGGCAGCCGCGATGTTCGAGCACGGCGTGGAATAGAGCGTCATCGTCGAGGATGAGATCGCGGGTGTCTTCATCGCCCAGGAGCCGAGTGACACAATCTGCGTCACCGGTTTTCCGGCCGAGGACAGCGACGACAAAATCGACATCCGCGGCGGTGAACTGAATCCGGCAGTTAGGCTGAATGACCTTCATACTCGTGTCAGTTGCGGCCGGTGAGCAAAACCGGTTCCACAGAACAATTAGCGGACGGTCGCGGCGTTTCCTACAGGCACCCGTTGTCTTCGGGTTGCTTTGCCTGTGGGTTACGCAAGATTGTGCCACGCGAAGATGCAGACCGCAACTCACAGCATTGAAGTTCAGTCACATGGCACGGCGATGGACTGGAGCCTCGTGCTTGCGAGCCAAGGGATCGAACACACGATCGAGCGGCGCGAAGATGCATGGATGCTTTTGCTGGCGAGCGATGACGAGCCATTGGCGACTGCCGCGATTCGCGCATACGAGCGAGAGAACGCCACGGTGTGGCGGCACGAAGTGAAGTGGACGGGGCTACTCTTTGATTGGCGCAGCGCGTTCTGGTGGTTGTTCGTGGTGGCAACATTCGTGTTGAGCATGGAAGTGCGACCCGAACTTCAGCGGGCGGGTTGGTTCGACAGCGCGCGTTTCATGAGCGGTGAATGGTGGCGCGCATTCACCGCGGTGATGTTGCACGCGGATGTGCCGCATCTCGCGTTGAATGCGTCCACAGGGTTCGTGCTGCTTGGACTTGTGATGGGATGTTTCGGCGTGGGCCGGGGATTGCTCGCCGCGCTCCTCGCGGGCGCGACCGCGAATATGTGCGAAGCATTCCTGCGGTTCGGAGATTACAAAGGTCTCGGCGCCTCGGGGATGGTGATGGCCGCGCTCGGATTGCTCGCGGCGCAGTCGATGTTCGAACGCCACACGTCCGCTCGCGAATGGATCGGGCGCGGCGTGCTGGCGGCGTGTTTGCTTCTCGTGCTGATCGGGTTCGATGTGAGAAGCGACGTGCTGGCGCATCTGCTTGGATTCGTGATGGGGACGGTTGCTGGAGTTGTCTTGTGCCTCGGTGATCGTCAGTTGCGGCGATTCCGTTGGGCGGATGTGGCGGCGGGCGTTGCAACTGCGATTGTGGTTGTGACGACCTGGGCGTTGGCGATCTCCAACCAATGATTTACTCGTCGCAATGAATACGGGTCCACATCATCGCCTTCCATGAACACACGTTGGTTACTGTTCCTTTTCTGCGCGTTGAGCTTTTGCGCAACTGCGGCTGAATCGCAGAAGGTCACCGCGATGCGTGCGCCCGAAGGAGGCATTCAACCGCAAGCCGCCGTGGATTCGCGCGGCGTCGTTCATCTGATTTATTTCAAAGGTGATGCGGCGGGAGGTGACGTGTTCTACGTCCGCCGTTTGCCTGGTGAGGGAGATTTCTCGAAACCGATTCGCGTCAATTCCCAGACCGGAAGTGTCATTGCCGCGGGAACGATTCGCGGTGCGCAACTCGCGTTGGGAAAAAACAATCGCGTGCATGTCGTTTGGAACGGCGGCAAAGGGGCGACGAAAGCGATCGTCGCGGGAAAGGAAGTCACGCCATTGCTCTACACGCGCCTGAATGATTCCGGAGTTGCGTTCGAGCCAGAGCGTAACGTGATCACGATGGTCGCCGGCCTGGATGGCGGCAGCGCAGTGGCGGCAGATCGCGTTGGCAACGTGTACGTGTTCTGGCACGGCAGCGCGCCGGATAACGAGGAGAAGGAAGCGGGCCGCGCTGTGTTCGTGGCGCGCTCGACGGATGAAGGCGCCACCTTCGCGCCTGAACAACCCGTGCTGAAGCAACGCACCGGCGCGTGCGCGTGTTGCGGCATGAAAGCGATGGCTGATGCTGGCGGCGCTGTTTACCTCCTTTACCGCGCGGCAACCGGAAACACGGAGCGCGGTGAAACGCTCTTGGTT
>DATHEW010000622.1:0-2307 GCA_035318425.1 Candidatus Acidiferrum sp.
AAATCACCGTGGAAGGTTGGGTGAAGAACGCAGGCGCGCGTAGTTGGGGTCGTATTTACGATTTCGGCAACGGCACGGGCGGAGAACTGACGAGCGCCGGTGGCAACGCTGAAGGTCGCGACTACTGGTTTCTCAGCGCCACCGAAGGCACGAATCCGCAGCGGCACAATGTTTCCATCCGCAACTTGATCCTCCCTTCGGGCAGTGACCTCGGCTCGGGTTGGGACACGGCCAATGCCAATCGCGACTATCACTTCGCCGTCACTTGGGACGAGGCCACCGGTCAAATGCGCGCCTACGAGAACGGCGCGCTAGCCGGCACGCTGAACGTCAGTGCCGCGAACGACAAGTTCAGCAACATCGATGACGTGAATGTGTGGCTGGGCCGCTCGAATTGGACTGGCGATGAAAACTTTCAGGGCGAGTACGACGAGTTCCGTATTTACAACCGGGTGCTGACAGACTCCCAGGTGCGCGGCAGTTATAGCGCCGGGCCGGAATATTCGACCAACGGTGCGGCATCGATCGTCTTCGATCCACAGAGCCAAACCATTCCCGAAGGTGGGACCGTGCTCTTCAACGCCGTGGCGCAAGGCTCACCCAGCATTGGTCTCCAATGGTACAAGAACAATTCCCCGCTCGTCGGGTCCAACGGCAACTCCATCGTCTTCACCGCGGTGTCTCCGTTGGAGAGTGGGTCTCAATATTTCGTCGTGGCTTCCAATGACGTGGGCGGTAACTCGTTCTATGCGACGAGCCAGGTGGCGACCCTGACGGTGAATGCCGACACGAACGGGCCAACTCTGGCCAGTGTCCGCATGAATGGCAGCAATATCCTTGAACTGGTTTTCTCGGAACCAATCAATCCCGCGGACATCAATCCACTCAACTTCGTGCTCACCGGTCCGAGCGCGCCTGCAGTCACGAACGCCGCAATGGGCACGAATGCCACGCGCGTGTTGTTGACTTTGAATGGCCTGTTGACGTCCGGTGAATTCTATACGGTCACGGCGTCGGGCGTGCACGATGTCTCGACGGCGGCGAACGTCATTACGGCGCCGGGTAATAATGCGTCCATCTGGAACAACCCCGCATCCGGGCTCACGCACCGGTACACTTTTAACGTCGCGCCGACCGCCAATGCGACGGGCCTGGTCATCCCCGATTCCGTAGGCACCGCTCATGGCGTCGTTTTGGGGGCCAGCGCCAGTTCGACCGGTTCTCGCGTGGTACTCGGAGGCGGATCCTCGGCCACAGCAGCATATATTGACCTTCCCAACGGCCTGCTTTCCACCAACAGCACCAACAATGGTGGCACCGGTAAATTCACGCTCGAAGGCTGGGCCAAAGTGTCCGCGGTTCGAAGCTGGGCGCGTCTCGTGGACTTCGGGACCGGCACGGCCGGGGAAACGAACGCGCCAGGAGGCTCAGCAGACGGGACCGACTATTTGTTCTACTCCGCTTTCGAAGGGGATAACTTCAACGTGCATCAACTCGTGGTGCGCGATCTCGACCCGTTGCCAGACGGCGCGCCCACGGGCAGCGATGTCGTGGTCAACGTCAACACGCCTACGTTCGGCTCCGACTTTCAATTCGCCATCACGTGGGACGAAGCAACCGGCCAGGTTCGTGTTTACGAAAATGGCGCGCAGGTCGGATCGCTTGTGACGGGCACGACCATGAACAAAATCCACGACGTCAATGTGTGGCTGGGCCGCTCGAATTGGAGAGGTGACCAAAATCTCCAGGGCGAGTTCGATGAGTTCCGCATCTACAACAAAGTGCTGTCGCCTTCGCAGATCTCGCTGAACAGCAAGGGCGGTCCGGACAACAATTTCGGCGTGCCGACCTCGCTGAACCTTGTGGCGACGAACTCACCGTTCTACACCAACGCAAGCTACGCGCTGCCGGTACTCGTCAGCTTCAGCAACATTGGCACGCAGAACCTAGCATCCGCGGGGCTCGTGACTTATTCGTCTTCGGATTCGAACATCCTGGAAATCGCCTCGGACGGCGTGCTTCACACGCACGGCCCGGGAACAGCGACGGTGACCGCCTCATTTGGTGGCGTGCAGGACAGCGAAAGCATCACCGTAACCGCTGACTCGACCGCGCCTACAATCGTCAGCGCCCGCGCCAACAGTGAACGCGAAATCGAAGTGACCTTCTCCGAAGTGGTGGAAAGCGGCTCCGGCACGGAAGTCCTCTTCTACACGGTTTCGAGCGCGTCACGTCCGTTCATGGAAATCGAATCGATGATCCAGTCCCCAAACGGTTCGAAAGTAATCATCACGCTCGTGGAGCCGA
>DATHEW010000623.1:0-7616 GCA_035318425.1 Candidatus Acidiferrum sp.
GATTTGCCGAAGGAGCACGCGGACGATGCGAAGGCGACCATCGGCGGCTTGTGGCTGGCGGACATCGGCTGCCGCGGACATTGGGACATGGATTTGAAACCCAGGGGCGAGCATCCAGTGCTGCGCGGCGTGAAACCGTTCACCGCGAAGGGTGATGGCTGGCTCTACAATTTACATTTTACCGAAGATGCCGGATTCACGCCGTTGCTCGTCGGGCAGGTGCCCGCCAAATCACGGACGACCGCCGATGCGAAGAAATATATTGGCCGTGACGAAGTGATCGGCTGGACTTACGAGCGTAAGGGTGGCGGACGAGCTTTTTGTTTCACGGGAATTGATTTGCACAAGAATTGGGAGATCGAAAGCCAGCGCCGGTTCGTCGTGAACGGAATCCTGTGGAGCGCTGGAGTCGATGTGCCGATGGCAGGCGCTCGCGTGGACTTCGTGCCGCAGGACCTTGCTCGCAATCTCGACCGGAAACCGGTGCCCGCAGCCGCAAAACCTGCGGCAACGAAATCCCAATAAGCTCAGTCACGCGGATGCCGTTCGGACAAGAGCGTCTCACGCAAAGTTCGCGCAAGGCGCAACGGAACGAGAGTTCCCGGCTGCAACAACAATTCATCAACGTGAGTTTTCGTTGGTTGAAGGAGCAATGTATTCCGCCGAACCTTCGCGTTCTTCGCGGCTTTGCGCAGGGTTTTCCCCAATCCACGCCTAAAGATTCCCAAATCGCGCGCAGCCGTGCGACTGTGTGGCCATAGTGTGGAAGCGCATGGCAGGTGAAACACAGACATGCAGTTCGAGCCGGTGCCTCGTCCGAACGGTCGCGGAAGCGATGGATCGCGAGCCTTTGCTCGAAGCCGTGAAGATCGATCGACAGGGTCACTCGATCTCCTTCGCCACGCTCGGCAAGCCTGCGGCAGAGGTGGAAGGTTTCGTGACTGACAAAATTCGTGAGCTGCGCGAGAGCCTCGAGCAGCCGCGCTGTTGCCTGCTCGACGGCAAAACGGATTGCGATCAATGCCTCCTGCCAGTTGATCCGTCGTTGCGCCAGCGGTTGGAGATTCACCACAACGAAACGGCCACGACCATTGCGCGCAAGACCTGCCCGACCGCACCAACGTTCTGGCGATGGAAACGATTTCCGTTGCCCGTGTTCGTCTCGCGCGAGGTGCATATCGGGCACGACGAAGTACATGCCAACGAATGGAAGCTGCAACTCGTGGCGGCGATTCTGTGTGGCGGGCTTGGGCTGACTGGATTGTTTTTCCACGGAGCGTCCGCGTCGAAAGTCCTGTTCATGCTCTCGTATGTGGCGGGCGCTTGGTTTGTCGTGCAGGAAATCTGGGAAGGGTTGCAGGAGCGCAAACTCGACGTGCATTTCCTGATGCTCGCCGTCGCGGTCGGAAGCGCGAGCATCGGCGGCTGGGCCGAAGGTTCGGCGTTGCTGTTTCTGTTCTCGTTCTCGGGAGCGCTGGAACACTACGCGATGGGTCGCACCCATCGAGAAATCTCCGCGCTGTTCAAAGCCGCGCCGAAGGAAGCGACGGTGCTTGATGCTGGAACGGAACGCGTTGTTGCCGTCAGCGAGTTGCGCGTCGGCATGCGGGTGCTGATCAAACCCGGCGATCAATTTCCCGTGGATGCGGAAGTCGCGTCGGGCAGAACCGCCAGTGACGAATCGAATCTGACCGGCGAAGCGGCCCCAGTGGAAAAGGGAATCGGTGATACGGTGCTCGCCGGCACGATCAATCTCTGGGGCTCCGTCGAAGTGCTGGCGCTGCGCGCCGCGTCGGAAAGTGCGTTACAGAAAATTATTCGCCTGATCAAGGAGGCGCAGCATCTCAAAGCGCCATCGCAACGGTTCACGGACAAGTTCGGCACCCGTTACACGTACGCGATTCTGTTGCTGACGACGGTGATGTTCTTCGTGTGGTGGCTCGCGTTCGGTCGTCCACCGTTTATCTCGTCCGCAGCGCAGACGAGCGCGTTCTACAAAGCCATGACGCTGCTGGTCGTGGCGTCTCCGTGTGCGCTGGTGTTGTCCATCCCGAGCGCCGTGTTGGCGGCCATCGCGTGGAGCGCACGGCGTGGAATCTTGTTCCGAGGCGGAGCAGCGGTGGAAAATTTGGCGAACGTGCGCGTCGTGGCGATGGACAAAACCGGCACGCTTACGACGGGTGAACTCAAGGTGGAACGGGTCGAGAGCTTTCCTGCGGGCCGCGAACGTGAAGTCACCGAGCTTGCGTATTCGCTGGAAAAACTTTCCACACACCCGCTCGCTCGCGCTGTGACCCGATACGGAAAGCATCAGGGGTTAAGTGTTTTGGCGTTCGATGAATTCGAATCTGTGACGGGGCAGGGATTGCAGGCGCGGTGGAAAGGTCAAAACGTGAAGCTCGGACGACGCGAATGGGTCATGCAAGGCCGCGCAGAAATCGCTTCGCACACGGAGCCTGGCATTTCTGAAGTGTGGCTCTCCATCGATGGACTGGCTGGCCGGCTCACGCTGCGCGACGACATTCGCCCGCAAGCGCGCGAGGTGGTGGATGCGATGCGCGCGGAGGGTTTGCAGACGGTCGTATTGACGGGCGATCGGAAGAGCGCGGCTGAACATCTTCGTACTGCGTTGCACGTGGACGATGTGCGCGCGGAGCTGAAGCCGGATGAAAAGGTCAGCGCGATTCGTGAGTTCACGCAACGCGGCATCCGCGTGGCGATGATCGGCGATGGCGTTAACGACGCGCCGAGTCTTGCCGTGGCGGATGTGGGTGTGGCGATGGGTGCACGTGGTTCGGACGCAGCCTTGGAGCAAGCGGAAATCGTTCTGATGCATGATCGGCTGGAGAATTTCCTCACGGCATATCGGCTGAGCAAACACGCGCGATCGATCATCAGGCAGAATCTCATCATCTCTCTTGGCACTGTCGTGGTGTTGGTTTCCTGCGCGCTCGCGGGAGTCATTCCACTGACGGTCGGGGTGGTGGGGCATGAAGGCAGCACAGTCATCGTGGTGGCGAACAGCCTGCGGCTGCTGTTCCGGCGCAAAGCCTGACGGCGCATCACGTTTTACTTTCTCCGGCGTGGGTCCGCGTCTTAACCTCCGCGACCAATGGACACAATTCCGCTTGGCACCAGTTCGATTCGCGTGAGCCGGCTCGCTTACGGTTGCTGGCGCATCCTCGGCCCTGAAAGCGCGGAACCGACGGCCAGTCACGAGAGCAATGCGCAGCGGGCCATTCGCGCCGCGTTTGAATCCGGCTACACGTTATTCGATCAAGCCGACATTTACGCCGACTCGGCGGCAGAGAAAGTGTTTGGTGATGTGCTGAAGTCCACGCCGGGCATGCGCGAGAAGATCGTGATCGCCACCAAGTGCGGCATCCGCAAAAAGGGCGCGCCGAATCCTGATTCGCCTTATCGCTATGACTTTTCTGCGGAGCACATCACCAAGTCGTGCGAGGGATCGCTGAAACGGCTCAACGTAGAGACGATCGACGTTTATATGCTCCACCGGCCGGATTATCTGATGCAGCCCGAGGAGGTCGCAGAGACGTTCGCGCGTCTGAAACAGGCGGGGAAGGTGCGCGAGTTTGGCGTCAGCAATTTCAAATCGCATCAACTCGCGTTGCTGCAGCGCGCGTGTCCGATGCGCCTGATCACGCATCAGGTGGAGGTCAGCCTGGCGAAGCTTGACTGTTTCGATGACGGCACTCTGGAGCAATGCCTTGGTGAGAAGATCACGGTTCTCGCGTGGAGTCCGCTCGCGGGCGGACGGCTCAGCGAAACCTTGCCGATCGACATCAACAGCCCAGACCACGCGCGGCGCATTGGCTTGCGCGAAACGATGGATGAGATCGCGCGCGACTACGGAGTCAGCCGCACGATCATTGCGCTCGCGTGGTTGCTGAAGCATCCGGCGAACATCGTTCCGATTGTAGGTTCAGCGAAGCCGGAGCGCATCCGCGAAGCTGCCAACGCCGAGAAGGTGCATCTTTCGCGCGATGAATGGTACCGCTTGATGGAAGCCGCGCGCGGCGAACGATTGCCGTAACGCGAACTGAATTCGCCTTCGCTCCCTTCGCGTGCTTCGCGAGACATTCACAAATCCAAATGACTGCACAAACGCAAACTCCCGCCGCCCTCGGATACCGTATGCCAGCGGAATGGGAACCGCACATCGGCACGTGGTTCACGTGGCCGCGACCGGAAGGCATCAGCTTTCCCGACAAGTACGATACGGTGCCGCCGGTTTATGCGGAATTGATCAAGCACCTCGCGCCGGTCGAGGAAGTTCACATCAACGTGTGGCACGCGGAGATGGAGGCGTGGGTCCGCGAGTTGTTGCGCAAGCACGGCGCGCCGGTGCGGAATGTTTTCTTTCACCATTTCCCCGCCTACGAGCCGTGGTGCCGCGATCACGGGCCGATCTTTCTGGTGCGCGACCAAAACGGCCGGCATGACCGCGCCATCGTGGACTGGGGCTACAACGCCTGGGGCGGCAAGTATCCGCCGTTCGATCTCGACGATGCCGTGCCTCAGCACGTGGCGAAGTTGAGAAACCTGCCGCTGTTCTCTCCGGAGATCGTGATGGAAGGCGGCTCCATCGAAGTGAACGGCCGCGGGACGGTGCTGACCACGGAGGCATGTCTCTTGAATCCCAATCGCAACCCGCACTTGAGCAAGACGCACATCGAACAGTATCTGCGCGACTACCTCGGAGTAAAAAAAATCCTCTGGCTGGGCGACGGCATCGTCGGCGACGACACCGACGGCCACATCGATGACCTGACGCGCTTTGTGAATTCCACGACTGTCGTCACCGTGGTCGAGCACGGTCCAGCCGACGAGAACTATGCCGTGCTTCAGGAGAACCTGCGCCGTTTGCAGACCTTGCGCGATCAGGATGAAAATCCGCTGCGCGTCGTCGAGTTGCCGATGCCGGGCCGCATCGAACACGAGGGCCAACGATTGCCCGCAAGCTACGCAAACTTTTACATCGCCAATGAGATCGTGCTCTTGCCGACGTACCGAGACGCGAACGACAAGCTGGCAATCGAGATTCTCCAGCGAGAGTTTCCGGACCGGCGCGTGATCGGAGTCGATTCAACCGAACTGATCTGGGGGCTCGGTTCCTTCCACTGCATCAGCCAGCAGGAGCCGGGATAGGCAAGCAATCTTCCACGAAGAGAGCCTGTTTGAGAATTCCAGAGTTGGCACAGGCTGCTTGGCTGTGGCGCTCGGCGACTCGCCGAGCGCAACGCAAAGAGGAATGCAGTGCGGGCGGCGGTTTCATAAGAAGTCCTCCCACGTGTCGTTCGGCAAGGCGCCGAATGGCGCCGCTGGCCTCTGATGCCCAGTGCATTCCGAACCGGCTCTAAGCAGGAGCCGGTGTCTGGCTCCGATCACGCGAACGTAGAAGAGGTTCCTTCTGCGTCAAAGCGGTCGCGAGCAGTACGCTCAACCCGACGATGAGGTGCGGCAGCCACATTCGTTGGTTTGCAGCATTGTAGAAACCGAGCAGCCAGGGAGAAGCCGCGAGGAACGCGCCAGCGGGGTAGTCATTGATCAAGTGCATTCGCATTGGGATCAGCTTGATGAGTCCAAGTTCGTATCGCGTGAAGATGCTCTGCACGATCGTCAACGCGCCAATGATCCGCGGCACCCACACCGCTGCTCCGCCAGCATCGGCGTAACCCAGAAGATTCGGCACCAACAGCAACGCCAGCCCGAGCGGGTAGTCCAACATGCCGTGGCCTCTTGTAGTGATTGGCTTGTTCATAACAATCCTTTCGTTTCAACAAGTGGAGCTTGGGTCGGGCCACTCCCGTCGAGCATGGTCATTCCGGACGTTTCATCCCGTTCTTGTTTTGTGCATGTGAACCACTTTCGAATGCACGATTGTGTTCCGTTGCGGCGCTCGCTTCAGAACTGCGCACGGCTTCATTAATGAAAAAGCCCCGGAGATAAAACTCCGGGGCTTTCGTCAGTTGAACTCCGCTTACGGTGTAATGACGTGATAGAACGCCTGGCCTGCCGGCGGCGTTGGATCGGTGAAGACGATGATGCCGCTGCCGGGCGCGGTCTGCGTGGAGAGCGTCTCCCACGGTCCGATGATCTCAGTCGCGCGGCGAATGCGATAAGTCGTTCCTGGCGTTCCCCGGAAGGTGAGTCTGAATGTTTCATTGATGGCCGGCTCGAATACGATCGAGTTGGTTGCCGGCACCGGGCCTTCCACGACATAGACGAACACGTTGCCCGTGGCGGAAGCACCGAACGCATCGCTCATGGTGTAAGTGAAGAGATCGGGTCCCGTGTAGCCGGCGAGCGGCGTGTAGGTCACATCCGTGGCCGACAACACAACTCCACCTCCGTTCGTGCTGGTGGCACTCACGCCGCTCACGCTGAGCGGAACACCGCCGTCAGGATCGCTGTCGTTAGCGAGCAGCGTCGCGATCGCGATGACTCCCGCCACGTCTTTCGACGTTACCAACGCGTCAGCGACCGCGGTCGGAGCTTCATTCGTCACGATGACCGTGAGTGTGTTGATGAAGCCGGCGTAGGATTGAGTGATGGTGGCCGTGCCGGCGCCGATCGGATACAGCACGCCAGCGGCGTCGTTGGTCACGACTGCTGGATTGCTCGAGCTGAACGCGACCACTCCCGCAAACGAGAAGTTCGCGTTCGATACGTTCACGAAGTCCACGGTCGAAGTCGGGAGCACAGCTTGTCCGGTGTGCAGCGGCGCGGCCAGGCTGAGGTGCAGCGCCTGCGGTGCGCCGAAGTTATTGTCGGGCCCGGCGATGCGATTGACTTCGATTTCATTCGTCGTGAGGACGCGATCGTAGATGCGGAAGTCGTCGAACTCACCTTGGATGTTATCGTCGAACGTGTAATTGGAGCGGCCCAGCCAGACGTTGAGGTCATTGATGTGGCTCATGGCTGCCGGAGTGATGCCTGAGCTGACCAGCGTGCCATTCTCATACAGGCGCAACTGGCCGGTCCGTTCATCCCATGTGGCGACGAAGTGAATTTCCTGGTTAAAATTGGTCACGTCGTAGGTGCCAACGAAATTGACGAAGCCGCTCTGATCCTTGTTGTGCAATTCGAACTGCCGTCTTCCGGTGTTTGCTCCGATTTGCGCGGTTAGCATGAGGTAATCGATACCAGCGGGACCACCCGATCCCGGGATTTCCCCACCGGGCCCGCAGCAAGGCGCGGCGTCCGAGCCAGAAGACCCGATGTCAAAGATGCGCGACCAATTTCTGTTGCCGGTGACCTTCACCCAACCCTCAAGCGTGACCTGTCCAGTGCCTGCGTTGTTCGTGCTGTTGATCGAGAGCAAGCCGTTCGGCAAATCCACGTAGCCTGCGGTGCCGGATGCTCCACCGCCGAGCAATACTCGATCGCCGGACAAAATTACTGGGGTTCCCAGCAGCGTGGCGTCACTGGTGCCCGCGACGTCCGGCACCGTCAGACTCGACGCATTTGCGTTGGTGGTCGCGTTGAACGTGTATCGGTGCTTCAGGCTGCGAGGGAGGTGATACACGAAGGACGCCGAACCGTTGTCGGCGTAATTGCCGGCGATGTCCGCCACGTCCGTCGCGGCGACGGTG
>DATHEW010000624.1:0-3248 GCA_035318425.1 Candidatus Acidiferrum sp.
CGCTGCCTGCAATCGCGCACAGGATTCACCGCCGGGAACTTCATCCGCGAGCGTCTGTGCAGAAGGATGCGTCCAGCCAAGCGTCAGCGCTTCCGGCAACACCACCACATCCACGCCACGAGTGGCGGCCTGGGCGATCCATGATTCGGCGTGAGCCAAATTCGCCTGTTTCTCTCCAGGCTTCACGAGCATTTGCGCCAGTGCCACTTTCACGACGGGAAGAGTATCAATCGCTGCAAGCGATCAGCACCAAGATCGAATGAGAAAGTTTCAACCGTTCTCCCGACGACTTGAAGACGCATCTCAAGGAATTGAAGGACTTCGTGGCGGTTCAGACGTCAAAGAGGAAACCAGCGGAGGAAGCCAATAAACATCTCAAAGGAGATGCAGTGCGCTTTCCTGTCCCAGCCGATGTTGCCGCGTGTTCTTCCAAGCCGGGGCGGAGCGCGATGAGCGATTGCCAGCCGAGCAACTCAGCGACCCGGGGTCTTCCTCGACGCTTTCCCCAGCACGCTGTAGGTGAGGAACAATTCGCCTTTCACTACCGTCACGGTTTTGAGCTTGAGCCGCGTCGCGCTTTTGAGCGAACGCGCGCCGTCGCCATCGCAGATGGTCGGGGCGTTCCGTCCCCGCAGGATGAGTGGACAAATCGTGATGTGAACTTCATCCACCACACCCGCTGTGATGAGCGCCGCATTCGTCTCGCCGCCGCCTTCACAAAGCAGTCGTTTAACTCCAAACTCTTCGCGTAGCCATCGAAAGGCGCGGACGAAATCCACACTGGATTTCCCGAAGCTCTTCACCGTCGCTTTTCCCCGCAAGCGAATCGCGCATCGCTTGTATCCGCGCTCCGCCACGAGCACAAGGACGGGAGAGAGTTTCTGCTGAAAAACCCGGGCGCTGGGATCGAGGTTGCCGTCGTCACTCACCAAAACCCGAAGTGGTTCTGAGGGAAGACCTTTGCGCTCGCGCTTCTTCCGGCAGGCGACTGAGTCTGCGCCAAGGTCGATTGAGAAAATTTCGACCGTTTCCGCGCCGCAAAGAACTGCGTCGGCAGTAGCGCGGAGTTGCAGAACAAAGTTTTGGTCCCGCTTGCTGCTAAACTGAATGAGCGAACGGTTTTCTAACGCCAGCTTGCCATCCGCTGACACAGCGCCGTTCATGAACACGAAAGGCAACTCACGGCGCTGAAACATTCCAATATGTCCGCGCTACGTCGCGGTTGAAGTTTAGCGCTTGGAACCACGCTTTGCTTTGACTGCGCGCTCCGCCTTGCGCGCCTTCTTGACTGCCGGACGCGCTTTATTAGCCACGGGCTTCGCCACGGCCTTGGCTTTCTTCACAGGTTTGCGCGCTCCATTTGTGGACGAGAGTTCCTGCAACTTTCCAGTTTCCGCCGCGCCGCCGACGACCGTCCCAATCACTCCGCCGACGAGCGCGCCCACGGGTCCGCCAATGACGGCTCCCAGAACTGCGCCAGTCGTGCCGCCCGCGACCTTCTTTCGGATGTGGATTTGTTTGTCCGGCTTCTGATTTGTTTTCGGCTTTTCCATTTGTCCCCCCTTGATCCCGTTGCCGCACGCGGCGACGAGTTCTTCAACAAAGTTCACCACAACCGGGGAAACGCAAAACGCGCTGACGGTGTTAAGTCAGGGCGGAGCGCGGCCCGTCGTGACCGGCGTCCACAAAACGCGTTGCGGTTGCGGAACGTCGTTGGCATTCTCCACCGCAACGCAGCCTGTTCCCCAAACCGCAACAGGCATCTCAGAACTGATTTGAAATGATTTGGATAGCCCCGTCCGAAAAAGACAACAACAACGCCGCGCTGGAAAAACGCCTTTGGGATGCCGCTGACCAGTTCCGCGCCAACTCCGGCCTCAAATCCCAGGAATACTCCGCGCCCGTCCTCGGCCTCATCTTCCTCCGCTTCGCCGAAGTCCGCTTCGCCGCGCAGCGCGCCAGGCTGGAGAAAGCCAGTGCCTCCGCCCGACGCGGCAGCCGCGTGGATGAACCTGCTGCGTATCACGCCGAGGGCATTCTGTATCTGCCCGCCGAGGCGCGCTTCGATTACCTGCTTAACCGTCCCGAAGCCGAGAACATCGGCGCGAAGGTCAACGCCGCCATGCGCGACATCGAGAAGCACAACCCGCAGCTCGCCGGCGTCCTGCCCAAGACCTACAACCTGTTCACCAGCACCCTCCTCAAGGAATTGCTCAAGAAAGTCTCCGAGATCCCCGCCTCGCTCGACTACGACGCCTTCGGGCGCATCTACGAATACTTCCTCGGCGAGTTCGCCATGAGCGAGGGCCAGGGCGGCGGCGAGTTTTACACCCCCAGCAGCATCGTCCGCCTACTCACCGAAGTCATCGAGCCCTATCACGGGCGCATCCTCGACCCCGCGTGCGGCTCGGGCGGCATGTTCGTTTCGTCCGCTCGATTTGTGGCAGAACATAAAGGGAAACGAACACCCTCATCCCCAGCCCTTCTCCCAAAGGGAGAAGGGAGTTCGCACTATCGCGGCGGCTACGATTTCTCCGGCTTGAAGGAGCGCGCGCGTGAACTGCGAAAGAAGCAAACTCCTGCCGAGGAACTGCTGTGGGAACTGTTGCGCGACCGGCAGTGCTGCGAATTGAAATTCCGTCGGCAACATCAGTTCGGCGATTACCTTCTCGATTTCTTCTGCCACGAATTAAAACTCGCGGTGGAACTGGACGGTGAACCACACAACACCGCCGCCCGGCAAAAGAAGGACGCAGCCCGTGATGCCTACCTGAAATCCCAAGGCGTAACCTCGCTCCGATTTGAAAACCGTGTCGTCTTTGAAGACGTTGAACAAATCTTCAACGCCATTGCAGCCCATGTCTCTCCCCCTTCTCCCTCTGGGAGAAGGGCCGGGGATGAGGGTGCACCGCCACATTACTCCGGCGACCCAGCACGCGAGTTGAGCATCCACGGAGTAGAAAAGACCGACGAGACAGGCCGATTGTGTCGGCTAAATCTGGCGGTGCATGGCCTCGAAGGCGAAATCAAACACGGCGGCAACATCAACAGCTACTACGACGACCCGCACGACGCCACGGGCCGCTTCGACTTCGTCCTCGCCAACCCGCCGTTCAACGTCAACGCCGTGGACAACAGCGAAAGTCGTGCTGAAAAGCGCGTGGTCGATTTTGCCAGTCAACTCGGTAACAATTAACCGCCATGCCAAACGAATTTCACTGGGGACCGACGAATCCTCATCCGCTCTC
>DATHEW010000625.1:0-9691 GCA_035318425.1 Candidatus Acidiferrum sp.
GGCCGAAGTGCGTTTTCAAATCACGGAAGAGGAACGCTTCGAACAAATGCGCGATGCAGTAGGCGGCGATCGAATTCATCCCGATCACGACGAGTGGAAACGCCCAACGCTTCATGCGCATCACATCGATGATTCCGTAGAACGCCGCCAGCAGCAGGAAACACCCGCCGCCACTGAACAAAACCCATGTTGGCGTCCAGATGCGTTTTACCGCGGGACAAATTTCCAGCGCACCGAGCAGCCATCCGCTCGCGAGACCAGCGACTCCGGCGATAGCGAACCACGCCAGCTTCGCGCGCGCAGTGCGGTCGCTGCGGATCACTTTTCCCGCGATGAGCCCGAGGATCATCGTGCCGAGCGTGGGAATGAAACTGAGCGTCGTGTAGCCGCCGCCATTGTGGGTGAAGATTTTTTCGCGCGGGAACAAGTTGAGGAACCACGTGTCGAACGCCCACGCGAGATTGCTGTTCTTGTTCCAGTGCGCGGCGAAGCCCGTCTGTCCGAAGTCGCGCAACCAATCGGGTGAGACTCCGAATTGTGCGTAATCGAACTCAGGCCCAGGCAACGGATAAAGCGCGAACGCGGCCCAGTAGCCCACGAGAATCACACCGAGCGCGATCCACGCCGCGCGCATTGAACCAAATCCGAGCAGGAACAAAAATCCGTAGCCCAGCCCGATCTGTGACAGCGTGTCTTCGAAGGTCCAGTTCGTCTGCGCGGAGTGAATCGAGCGCAACCATACGCCGAGCAAAATCAAAATCATCGCGCGGCCGAAGGCGTGCAGCGTCATGCGGCCGAAGGATTGTCCTTTCGCGACGCGGCTCGCGATCGAGAACGGAAGGGCCACGCCAACGAGGAACGAAAATGACGGCTGAATGAGATCATGAAGCGTGCATCCGATCCATTCCACATGCGTTTGATGCCAGGCAAGAAACTTCCAGACCGCGCTCGCCGAGTTCGCCCTGGCCACCGTGTGGAGACGCAACACCTCCGCCATCATTAGGAGCATGACGAAGCCGCGATACGCGTCCATCGAGATGAGACGCTGCGGCGGCGCGACTGTCGCAGACGCGGCGGGGCTCGCGGCAAGTTCAGCGCTTGGGGAGTTCACGGGCGGCAGTGTTGCCCGCGCCTTCAAGCCAGTTCAAATCAAACTTCGCCACGGTGATCGCCGCAGTCCGGGAACGAGTGCCGACTTTCACGATGCCGCGCTCGAAGAGGCAATAGATCGTGCCGTCGGACGCGACGGCGAGATCGGAGTACGCCGCGAGATCAGCCTCCAACACTTTCTGTACCGGCCAGGTCTTTGCGTCATCGTAGCTGAGCTTCAGCGTGAGGTTGCTGCGGCGCGGGCGTTCTTTGCCCTCGATGGGTTTGCTGTCGGGATTGCAGAAGAGAATCCGCTTGCGGTCGTCCGTGGATTTTTTCGGCAGCCGGATGATGCTCGCTTCGCAAACCGGTTCGAACAGTGCCTCATCGAAAACAGGTTTGCTCCAACTCGTCGCGCCGTCGCGGCTGACACTCACCGCGCGCAAACGATTCGTAGTCTCGTGCCGTATGTTGAACATCACGCTGCCATCGCTGAGTTGAACGGCACACGTCTCGTTCGGTGTGAGCAGTTCTGGAGAATGTTTCGCTACCCAATCGCCGATTTTCCATGTCGCTCCGTGATCATCGCTGAACACAACACCCACCTGCGACGGACGATGACCGTTGCCGCGCGGCTGCGTGGCCGTGGAAAGCCAGAGCGGCACGAGCAAACGGCCGTTGTCGAGTTGCAGTCCATGGCCACAGCCATTGCCGACGACGCGCCAGTTCCAATCCTTCGCCCGATAGCCCGCGATCACATCGTTGATCTCGCGCGGCTTGCTCCATGTCACGCCGTCGTCATCGCTGCGCGAATAAAAGCTGCGCCAATAATCGACACAGAAAACGGCATGCACTGCGCCGTTGCGGTCGGGAATCAAGACAAGATTGTGATGTGTGCGGTCATTCGTCTGTGCCTGTCGAAGCTCGACGCGCAACGAATTCAACGGCTGCGGTTCCGGCAGCGTGAACACCTCGCGCTGTTCGCTCCAGGTATTGCCCGCGTCAGTGCTGCGTCGCATCACGAGCCGCTCATCCGTCCAATCGCTGTCGCCGCGTCTTGCTTCGCAGTAGGCCAGCAACGTGCCCTTGGATGTCACGACGATGCCGGGAATGCGATAGAGCTCGAAGCCGTGCGTGCCCGCAGTGAACAGGTCCGTGCGCGTGGGTTCGGCGGCGTTCAGCGCGTGCGAACTCGCGAACACGAGCAGCAGAAAGGAGAACAAGGTCTTCATTGTGCGGATGGTGAATCGCTCTTTTGAAGCCGTCGAGAGCCGGAGTTGTTTTTCAGCTTTTCCCCGGTTGCCAGTTTTGAACCGCGGCGGAAGCGTGGCCGCGGTCTCAGGGGAATCGAAGGGGAAGGAGAAAGTATGAAATTTCGTCTGCTTGCACTCGTGTCGCTGATCGCGTGTTTG
Organism: Candidatus Acidiferrum sp.; assembly: GCA_035318425.1. Taxonomy (GTDB): domain Bacteria; phylum Verrucomicrobiota; class Verrucomicrobiia; order Limisphaerales; family SIBH01; genus JANNGC01. The sequence goes on from DATHEW010000625.1 coordinate 2,502, forward strand.
CCAGTAACGGGCCGCGCTCAATTGTTTATCTCGGAGTTTTTCGCCAATCCATCCGGTGGAACTGATTCGCCCCTCGAGTGGGTTGAACTCATTGCCACGGAAGACATCAACTTCAGCGTGACTCCATTCAGCGTGGTCTTTGCCGACAATGGCAGCACGCGTTTCGGCACCAATGGCTGGACCACGGGCGGCAATGTCACCTACGGATTCGACATCATCGCCGGCACCGTCGCGCGCGGCGACGTGGTGTATGTGGGCGGCAGCGGGATGGCACCGAACGGCATACGGCTGCGAACGATCGATACCGGCACCACAGCGGGAGACGGCTTCGGCACGGCGGCCACGGGCGGAGTGCTTGGCAACGGCGGAGGCGTGTCAGATGGACTCGCGGTCTTCAACACGGCGATTGGAAATGTGACCAGCTCGTTGCAGCCGGTGGACGCAATTTTTTTTGGCAACAACCCGACCGGAGCGGTTTTTCTCACCGCGTATCAGTTGCCGCAGAATGACGTTTACTCTGGCGGCACGATGAGCGTGACCAGTTTCATCGGTCCTGATCCGGGCGGCGGCGAAACGATCATCGCCAGTGGGGTCTTCAACGCTGACACCAGGACTTGGGAAGCCGCGCGGCAATGGTCGGTCGGCGCTCTCAGTGACGGGGCCTCCAGCGTCCTTCTCACGCCCGTGCCGGAGCCGTCCACGATCGCGCTCTTGATACTCGGATGTGTCACCAGCGGAATTCGGATGTGGCGACAGAGGAAATAGTGCGCTCAGCGGGAACTGTTTTATGAAAGGGTCGCCATAATGCCGACCTTCTTCTTGATCGCGTCCACATCAAGGTCGTTGATGAAGCGAATTAGATTTCCCCAGACTTTGTGGAAGCCGAATTGCTCGCCGATCATCTCCTTCAGCGCGTCCTTCTTCGACCAGCCTTCGACCGTGATGCGATAGATCGCGATCATCGTGCCGGTGCGATCGGCGCCGTGCTGGCAATGAACGAGCACCGGTGCGGCATTGGTGTCAGTCACCAGTTTAAGAAAGCGGATCACATCCTCGTCCTCGGGATGCCACGTGTTGAAATTGATGTGCTCGTGTTTGAGACCGTGCGGCGAAAGACCTTTCCGGTCCGAGTGGAACGCGCGCAAGTTCACCACCGTCTTGATGCCGAGAGTTTTCATTTCACCGAAACCTTCTTTCGTCGGCTGCGCGGAACGATACAAGCGGTCCGAGATGCGATGAAGATTCGGCAATCCAGGCTTCTGGATTTTCACGGCCCGGTTCGCCGTGACATTCGTCGAGGCGAGGGCAGCGCAGTTCAGCAATCCGACGGCGGCGGCGATCAGGATGTTTCGAATTCCGTTCATCGCACGCTGCTCATCTGGTTTGTGCCAGGCAATGCGCCGGTCACGTTGTTGAAATCAAACCCGCGTACCGCCTCCGCCGCGAGTGTGCCCACGGCTCTTCGCAGTCCGCGCACGTCGCCCTTGCGATCCGGATGCACGCTGTTGGTCATCAGGATCACGAACGTCTTCGAGAACGGATCAATCCACATCGCCGTGCCGGTGAACCCCGTGTGTCCGTAAGAACCGATCGGGAATAAACTGCCGCGCGGGCCACTGTACGCAGTGTCGATGTCCCAGCCCAGCCCGCGCCGGTTGCTGATGGCTGGCGGCGATTGCACGCTCGTCATCAAACGCACTGTCTCCGGTTTCAACACGCGCACGCCGTCGAGTTCGCCCTGGTTCAGCATCATGCGCGCGAAACGCGCCAGGTCGGCGGCGGTCGTGAAAACTCCCGCGTGTCCCGCTACGCGATCCATTCGCCGCGCCGTCGGATCGTGAACCACGCCGCGCAGAATGTTCGTGCCTTCACGCTCGGTCGGCGCGATACGCGCCCGCTCCTCCGGCAACGGCAAATAGCCGGTGTCTTTCATCATCAGCGGCTGAAAAACCTCCTGCGCGGCAAACATCTCCAATGGCCGGCCACTCACTCGATGAACGATCTCTCCGAGAAGGATGTAGTTGATGTCGCTGTAGAGAAACTTGGTGCCGATCGGATTCAGCAGCGTCTGCCGGCATGCCATCTGAATCGCGACGTGTGTCCCCGAGGGTTGCGGCGAGAGCCCGGCGCGCAAACCCGACGTGTGCGTCATCAGATGCCGGACGGTGATGCTTTCCTTGCCGTCGCGTCGAAACTCCTCGATGTATTTGTTGACCGGCGCATCCAGATCAATCTGCCCGCGCTCGATCAACAACATGATAGAGGGCGTGGTCGCGATCACTTTCGTGAGCGAAGCCGCGTCGAAGATCGTGTCCTCCGTCATTTGTTCCACGACCGGCTCGACTGCCCGTTGTCCGTAAGCCTTGTGATACGCCACACCATTGCGCTCGAGCCACAACACCGCTCCCGGACAGCGATGCTGCCCTACGGCGTCCACGATGGTGTTGTCGAGCTCATGAAGTTTTTGTGCATCGAATTGCGAGGTGACCGGTGGCGGAGGCGTCTTGCAGCCGTAAAGCAACACGAGGCAGAGCGGAGCGATGGCAAGAAAAGTAAAACGGCGCATGTGATTCGGCGCGGAACATACCAGAGACAGCGCGCGTGACAACGTCGTGAATGAGACGCCCAACGGCCTGTTGTCGCGTATCGTCGGCCGCGGCATGTTCGGTTAATGAAGATCGCGCTCGCATCGGATCACGCAGGTTTCGAATACAAGGAAGCGATTCGCGCGTGGCTTGGCGCGCACGGTCACGACGTGCGCGACTTCGGCACCGACAGCAATCTGAGCGTTGATTATCCCGACTTCATCCGTCCCGCTGCCGAAGCGGTCGCGCGCGGCGAGTGCGAGCGTGGCATCGTCCTTGGCGGTTCGGGCAATGGTGAAGCGATCGTCGCGAACAAAGTTCATGGAGTGCGTTGCGCTCTTTGCTGGGACGAAGAGACGGCGCGCCTCTCCCGCCAGCACAACGACGCGAACGTTCTCTCGATCGGCCAGCGCCTGGTGTCGCGCGAACTCGCGTTGCGGATGGTCGAGATCTGGTTGACGACGACGTTCGAGGGCGGACGCCATGCCGCGCGCATTCGAAAGATCGAGCCGAATCCTTCTACAACCAGATGAGTTCGTAACGGATTACGCCGGCTTCGATGTGCATCAATGCGACGCTCCGCCGGAGATCGAAGCGCTGCTTGCCCGCATAACCCGGATTGAAGAACAACGTGCGGTCAAACTGCTCGACGAACGGCTTGTGCGTGTGACCGAACACGACGACGTCGGGAGTTTCCGTTGCGATGCGACGCGCAATCGGCTGCGTGAACTCACCGGGTGAAACGATGTGGTGAACGAGAAATATCTTTCCGTCGAGCGTCACGACGGCGGTTTGGCGATACGTCGGGTCATCATCCGTGTTGCCTGCGACCGCCGTGACTGGTGCGATCGTTTCGAGCTCGGCGAGGATGTCCGGCCGGCCAATGTCACCGCCGTGCAGGATGTGTTCGACGCCTTGAAAGATTTCCGCGACGCGAGGATCGAGAAAGTTGTGCGTGTCTGAGATGATCCCGATCTTCACGCTTTGGATTCTTCCGGTTCCGTGTCGTCGGCTTCGTCGCCATCCGTCGCTTCCACGGCTTTCTTCTCGGCTGCGGACTCAAGATGTTCCGAGTACTTGAAAGCGGCGGCGAACAGTGCGGTGAACAGGCCAGAGCTGAGCAATGTGTTGCGGAAGAATTCCCAGGTTTGCGGCCAGCTTCCGGTGCCTTTCGTCAATGCGATGATCCAGCCCGCGATGTTCTTCGTGTATTCAGGATTGCCGAATGGATTGAACAACCACGCCGCCGTGTTTGTGATGACGTAGAAAAGCAACGCGCCAATAATCGATCCGCCAATGAGCAAGGCGATGGAACGTTTGGGATCGAATCGGCGCCCGAACCAGATCAACCCTGCGTAGATCGGATAGTTCACGAGTTGATACCACTGAAAGGCATCGAAGTGTTTGTAGAAGGTGTAATAGCAGTTCAGCGCGAGATCCGTGACGCCGAGCACGACGAGCGGCAGCCACCATGCCGAGCCGCCGCGGAAGAAAACGCCGGCGCAGAAGACGAGCGCATAGACCGCGCTGAAATTCGGCGGCATCAAGCCCGGCCAGCGCGTGATCGCAAAAACGATCAGCAGCAGCGCGATCAGCCAGACATTCCGCTTCCCATTCATTTCTCGCGATGGTACGCCTCCGCGTCTCGCTGACAAGCGATTGCTCGCGCCGTGACCGATTTGTTCCAAGTCATCCATGAAGATCGCGACCTGCTCGTCGTGAACAAACCGGCTGATCTCGTTTGTCACCCCACAAAAGCAGACGAGCGCTCCAGTCTGATCGGCCGCGTCCGTCTGCATCTGGGCAACAGCGAAGGTCGTCTTGTGAACCGCCTCGATCGCGAGACCAGCGGATTGGTGTTGCTCGCGAAGTCGGGCCCGGTCACCGGTGAACTCGCAAAACTATTTGAGTCCAGCACAGCGCGGAAGGAATACGACGCTATCGTCCACGGCTGGCCGGAGCAGGACGAGTTCAGCATCGACGCGCCGCTGGGCAAAGATGACCGCAGTATAATCGCAATCAAAGATTGTGTTCGAGCCGATGGCGCGGCATCGCAAACGCATGCGCGGGTCGTACGTCGTTTTGCGCGCGGAGAAAATCGTTTTGCGCTGCTGCGAGTCATGCCGCGCACGGGACGAAAACATCAGATCCGCATTCACCTTGCCCACGCCGGCCATTCGATCGTGGGCGATAAAATGTACGGGTCGGACGAATTGATTTACCTGCGGTTCGTCACTGGCGCGTTGACGGATGAGGATCGCATCCGCTTATTCCTCACAAATCACGCGCTGCACGCGGCGCGGTTGAGCTTCAACTGGCGCGGCCGTGAATGGAGCTTCGAAGCGCCAGTGCCGGCGGAGTTCAGCGAGTTCGCTTCACCTTGAAGCACGCACCGTTACGCGCGGCCCAACCCAGCGCGTGTTGTACTTCTGAATCCATGCGTCGTTGGTGAATTGCGGTCGCGGTGCGGTGCCGTAGGTCTGCTCGTCGAGGCCGTGCCATGGCAGCGGCTCCAGAGTTGTTCCGCTGACAACGTGATAATCGGAATCCTTGTCCCAGCCCGAGGCGAAGATGAAGAAGTCGCGCATCACGCCTTCGGGTTTGCGCGGCAAAGCGTTCATCGAAAACTCCACGGTCAATTCATCGCCACCCGCAATCGTTGCCAGCGCGTTGTCGCGCGCATGCACGAGTTCATTCACCTCGCCGTAACGCGTCGCCCAACCACTCGGCGTCACGATCCACGGCGCATCTTGCTTCAACATTTCGTAAACCGGCGTGAGCGGCTGGCTCGGCGGTAGATCCGCGAATTCGCTGTAGCCGCGCCAATGAAGGTGCGTGCGCGACGGCGTGATCCGAACGATGTGCGTCGGGGCATTCGTTAATTGTTCAAACAGCGCGATGCGATCCCAGTGAATTTCAAACGCAGCGCTGAGCCGCAGCCGTTGGGTTCCAGTCGGCAGCTTGCCCGCGAGATTGACGATGATGGTTTTGGTTTTGCCAGACGGCGCGCCGACTTCGACATACACCGATTTCCATTCACCACTCGCGAGCTCGGCTTCGAGGATCGGAAATGGGAACGGGAAATCCTCTCGCGCTGAGGCCGCGATGTTCGCCGTGCCGCCGCCGAAGCGCAGCCATCCTGTGAGCGCGAGCACGAGCGGTCTGTGCGTATCGAGTGGTCCAAAATCAAGCGTGACGCTGTGGGACTCTGCCAGCCCGCGATACTGGGGTTCGCGCAGCTTCGGAGAGATGAGTTTGCCGTCTATTTCCGTCAACGTGTCCCCGGCATCTTGCCGGCCCGGACCCGGCGAGACGCCGGGGGCACGCTCAAAACTTCGCAGCGCCACGCGGTTGCCAAGCGTCACGATTTCTCCGCGCGGAAAGCCGCCAGCCGGCCTGCGCGAACGTAGCTTGTCGGTCGTGTGTACTTCCGAGCTAGGCGGATGATCCACCACGACCAATTCCACCTGATCGAGATAAAGCACCTCGCGCAATTCCTCGGTGAGCTGAACCACGTAGTTGCTGCCGCGCGGCTTGAAGATGGCGTCATCGCCGAGCACGACCAACTCGTCTTCGTCAGCCTCGATATATTTGCCGGGCGCAACCGGCAACCCGAGTGGTGCGGAGCCGAGGAGATCCGTGACGAAGCGGAATCGTTCGCCATCCCACGCGTAAAGATTCGGGCACGAACCGGTGGGCAAAGAGGGCTCGATCAACACTAGCGGTGTGGCGCACGTCGCCGGCACTTCGTCCTGCGTGGTAGTCAGCTCGATCCATTGCGCGGTGATGGCATCGATGCGATCGTGTTTTCCCACTCCGAGTTCGACGGGCAACGACATCACCCGCCGCGCCGTACGCAAACCGCCGGCGCTGATCTCGATACGCGTGCCGAGCGCGCTCGGATTGGATCGCGTGCCGCGCAACTGGAGCTTCAACTGACGATTCGCATTGCCGCCATCGTTGCGCAGCAAGTGCAACGCGCCATCCAGGCTCACGACGAAGTCCGTATCGCAATCACCATCGAGATCAGCGGCCGCGATCGAGTCGGCGCGCCCCTTCAGCTTGTCGAGTCCAAGCACGGCTGTGACGTCGCGAAAACCGCGGGCGCCGAAGTTACGCCATACGCGCATCGAGCTGCCGAGCGCTACGAGGTCGAGCCAGCCATCATTGTCATAATCAATGAGCTTCAAATCGGTTGGAGCGAAACCGTTCAACGGGAAGGAAGTTTGTTGACCACCACCGAAAATAATCGCGATACCCTCAGCGCCCGCTACGAGCAGGTCAGTGCGCAAATCGTTGTTCACATCACCGACGGCGAACACATTCCCCGCGGGGAATTTATCCGCGGCATTCGTGTAGCCGCCGCCACGCTGGTGAATCCAGAGTGTGGGGCCGCTCGCAGTAGCAACGAACAAGTCCAGAATTTCATCATTGTTCCAATCATCGACCGCGAACCCGCGCACATCACGCATCGGCGCCAGATTGGTCGTCGTATCGACGAAGTACATATTCTGTAAATTGCTCATCACGCGAAGATCGCCGTTCGTCCCGACCGCGATGACATCGAGATCGCTGCGAAAGCTGAGGTCGGCGAAGACGGCGTTG
>DATHEW010000626.1:0-3385 GCA_035318425.1 Candidatus Acidiferrum sp.
AACGAACCCACGCCAAAACAGATTGCACCTGGCGGAAAACACAAACGGCCTGCGCGCCAGGACAAAAGACCCGCGCCGTAAGACCATGAACCTCCGAAGAAACACAACGAACCCACGTCCTGGGACAGTGAACTCTCCCGCTCCGTCAAAAGACTTGCGCCAAAACACAGGTGTTTAACCGCAGAGACGCAGAGTGAAATAGTCGGCACCGATGACGCACCGGGGCAGACTTGTCTCCTCTGCCGAATTCCGATGTGCGCGTCTCAGCTTTGACACCGATCCATCTACCTCTGGGTCTCTGCGGTTCCACTGCGGTTCCCTACGAGCGTTTCGGACGTAGCCTCGCCACGCCGCGATTTCCTCACCCTCGAACTCCGCGCCAAAATGGAAGAGGTGAAAAGAAAGCGCAGCCGTCCGTGAGGGAGGGCACGCGATGCAGAAGGAATGTTCACCACGAAGACACCAAGGCACGAAGAGTCCGGAGACACAGTGAGAATTCCCTCTCCTTTTGTGACTTGGTGTCTTGGTGGCTCACTCCGGGAGACTCAAATTGACAGGAAATCTCTTTTTGGCTACAACGCCGCAGTTCCCGTTCAACAGGTGATTGTGCGCACCAGTTGCCGCTCGGCGGAGTGAGCAATTGAACGAGACGAGGAAGGCCCCACCGCGCCTGCCGCCACCGCTTCGAGGAGCAGTGTCCCGCCGAAACAAAAAGCCCCGACAAGATTGCTCCTGCCGAGGCTCTTTAAGAAACGCTTTTGAACAGGTGTATCCGCTTGGCGGATAGGGACGCAGTTTGCGTTATCTAACTTTGTCTTGATTCCAATTTAGACGGGCAACAACTACCGAAACGGGCCATGAACGACAAGATGAAAATTCCACCGGCGAAAATCACAACGTCGAAAGCCGATCTCCAACTGGCGTTTGACGTGGGGCACAGTTCGCTTGGTTGGGCGGTGCTGCAATCGACTCCAGAAAAAGCTTCATCTATTGATTTGCTTGGTTGCGGCGTCGTCACCTTTCGTTCCGACGATTGCCTCGCCAGTGCTCGTCGCGGTTACCGGCGGCAGAGACGGCACATTCGGAGCACACGTCAGCGCATTGCGCGGATGAAAATCCTGCTCGCACATCTCGGTGTGTTGAAGAAAGAGCAACTCGCCACACCGGGCTGCGCATGGCCGTGGCTTCTGGCCGCGCGCGTCTTGCGCGGCGGGATCGTACTCACGTGGCCAGAACTTTGGGATGTGCTGCGATGGTATGCCCACAATCGCGGCTACGATGGAAATCGTCGTTGGAGCGCGGCGGACGCTCAGGCTCAGGACGAGGACACGGAGAAGGAAGAAAACGCGAAGACGCTGATGGGTAAGCATGGCGTGAAGTCGATGGCGGAAGCATTTTGTGCCGAACTGAAGATCAATCCGCTTGGCAAAGCAAAATCATCCACCATCCGATTCAAAGGACTCAATGCCGCATTTCCTCGCGGCGTCGTGGAAAATGAAGTTCGGCAAATTCTACAGGCGCACTTTGGAAAGCTTCCAAAAGTAGATGCCGATTTGGAGCGCGCTTTGATTGGACGCGATAACAACGACGCAACCGCATGGCGGGCCATTCCGTGCGAGGGATTGAAATTGCCGCGTCGCTATCAAGGCGCGCTTTTGTTCGGTCAGTTAGTGCCTCGTTTCGACAATCGCATCATTTCCAAATGTCCCGTCAGCGGCGGTAAGGTCCCGTCCCGCGATTGCGTCGAGTTCATGAATTTTCGGTGGGGAATGCAATTGGCGAACATTCGCGTGGCGCGCTTTGGAGAAAAGGAATTGTCACCGCTCTCGGTGCCAGAGCGAAAGCAGTTGGATGCGCTCATGCGTGACACGGGCAGCATGGGGGCCGGTGAGTTCAAAAAGCAGGTGCGCCAGGTCACGAGCGCTATTCGCGACAACCTTGACACTATGCTCATGCACCCCGACGCGCATGAAGCTTTACTGCTGGACCCGGTGCAAAAGCTCACCAAGTCGAACGATTTGGAAAATATCTGGCCGTTGCTACCGGAACGACTGCAAAAGCGAACGCGAGGACAATGGCGTCGTGGCCGAAGCATCTCCTTTGCGCAGTTGCGCGAGCAGCTTCAGAAACTTGACGGAAACGTGACGGCGTTTGACGCAGAACTAACGAGACAACTCGATGCCTCCAACACCAAGGGCAAAAAGAAAGACAAGCCGACTTCGCGTGAGGAGTTGCTGAAGAAAACATTCTTCGTGAAGAAGCTTGGACGGCGCGCAGCATTCGCGCGCCATCTGCTCAAGCAGGCTTACGAGCAAGTGATGGCAGGGAAGCATCCCAAGGAGGAGGGCGGGTGCTTGTTCGTGACGGATCAAATGCGCGAAGCGCAATTGCAGCGCGACATCGCTCAGCAGACGAACAATCACTTGGTTCGCCACCGTTTGCTCATTCTCGAACGACTGCTCGCGGACATTATCAAGGAATATGCGAGTAACGACCGCAGCCGCGTCGCCCGCATGACCATCGAAGTAAATCGTGATTTGCGAGAGATGTCCGGCATGACTGCGAAGCAGAAGGCCCAGGATTTGGGATTGCGGATTGCGAACCATCATAACGTCGCGACCAAACTTGAAGAACAACTGGCGGAAGAAAAGATGAACGGTCGGCGCATCCCCATCACTGCCGGTTTGATTCGTAAGGCGCGCATCGCAGATGATCTTGGCTGGAGATGCCCATACACGGGAGTTGAATTTGAGCCGAAGCAATTGGTGACGCGTTCGGTGGATAAAGATCACATTGTGCCCCGCTCCGACCGCGCTTCCGATTCGCTCGACTCACTTGTCATCACCTTCTGCGCCATCAACAAATGGAAGGGCAAACGGACGGCGTTGAAATTTGTAGAGGATGAGCAAGGCAAAGTCGTCCCGGATTTGCCCAATCTTTCCATCATGAGCCTGACGCGCTACAAACAATTCGTTGAGAGCTTGGAATCATACAAAGGCCACGACGATGACAAGCGCCGGAAGAAAAAGCGCAAGGACTTGATGCTCCTTCCCGCTTACGAAGAAAAGGAATTTACGCCTCGTGATCTGACGACGACTTCGCAGTTAGTTCGTTTGGGAGCGATGGCATTGCGAAAGGCGTTCATCGGAAGCAAGCACCAGCCCGTCGTCGTTTCTCTTCCGGGTTCCGTCACTGGCACCGTCCGTAAGGCGTGGAAGGTAATGGGTTGCCTGGCGCTCGCTGCACCACAGGTCATGGATGAGAACGGCGAAATCAAAAAGAAGGACGATATTCGTGACATCACCCATCTGCACCATGCGCTGGATGCGTGCGTGCTCGGTTTCGCCTCACACTTTATTCCCAACAACGGCCGCGCGTGGGAATT
>DATHEW010000627.1:0-9318 GCA_035318425.1 Candidatus Acidiferrum sp.
CTCCGCCATCTCGACCACGACTACGCTCGCGTGTGCTCGGGACAATTCGCCGCGGTCGCAGAGGAATGGGAGGAGCAATGCATCACGCTGGGCCGCCGCGTGCGGATCGAGAATGGTGATCGCGCTCTTACCGGTTGCGCCGAATCGCTGGCGCCTGATGGCGCGCTGTTGCTCCGCACTGACCATGGGCATTTGGAACGCATCATCGGCGGCGATGTAATCATCGAAGGCGTGTGACGCGCGGTTTCCTTTGAACCGCAATTTGCCGCCGCGTATAAACCCCGCCGTGCCCGGTCTCACGACAGACTCACTTTCCGCGGCCACGCGTTACTGCGCGGTCTATGGCTATCCGGTGAAGCACTCTGCTTCGCCCACGATGCAGAATGCCGGCATTGCCGCGCTCGGTCTCGATTGGCGCTATCTCGCTTTCCCCGTGCATCCCGATCAGTTGCGCGAGGCGATCGATGGCGCGAAGGCGATGAAGTTCATCGGGATCAATCTCACCGTGCCGCACAAGTTGCTCGCGATGAATATGGTGGATGTGCTCGACGAATCCGCGCGCACCTGGGGCGCCGTGAACACGATTCGTTTCGAAGCGACGGACGCGCACGGTGAATGGAAACCGCTCAGCGCCTTCGAAGAAATCCCCAACCAAATGCGCAGCGTGGGGTTCAACACAGATGCCGATGCGATCACGCGGTCGATTCGCGAGGATCTCGCGTTCGAGTTGCGCGGCGCGCGGGTGTTGTTGCTCGGCGCGGGTGGGGCAGGACGCGTCGCCGCCTTGAAACTGGCAGAGCAGAATGTCGCTGAATTGTTTCTCGTGAACCGTACCGCCAGCAAAACGGAAGAGATCGCGGCGGAGATTCGCCAGCGGTTTCCGACCGTGAACGTCACGGCCGGTTATCCTGAGCGCAGCGTTGACCTGACCGTGAATGCGACTTCGCTCGGCTTAAAAGAAGGCGACGCGCTGCCGCTGGAGACGGGGCGCTTCAGCTTGAGTCGCTGCGGCGCGGTGTACGACATGATTTATCGACCTACGGAAACTCCGCTGTTGAAAGCCGCGAAAGCTGCCGGTTGCCGCGTCGCGAATGGCATCGGCATGCTGCTTTATCAAGGTGCGGCGGCGCTTGAAATCTGGAGCGGGAAGCCTGCGCCCATCGATGCCATGCGCCGAGCGCTGGAAAAAAACGTTTATGGGATCTGAGATATTCGATCCCGAGATCTGGGCGCGCGTGCCGTTCCACTTTTGGTCGGCGGTCATTTTCATTTTCGGCTGTCTCGTTGGCAGTTTTCTGAACGTCTGTATTTACCGGATGCCGCTGGGCAAAAGCGTGGTAACCCCCGCGTCGCATTGCCCCTACTGCGGTTACGCGATCCCGTTTTATCTGAACGTCCCACTCGTCACATGGCTGATGCTCCGCGGCAAATGTGCGAACTGCAGCGCGCCCATTTCCATCCGCTACTTCCTCGTCGAGTTGCTGACTGGCCTGATGTTCCTCGCGTGCTGGCTGACGCAAGGGATGAACTCCCCGGCGCTCGCGCTGGTCTATTGCCTTGTGGCTGCGGGATTGATCGTCGCCACGTTCATCGATATCGAGCACTTCATTATTCCCGATGAGATCACGTTTGGCGGCATGGTCACAGGCTTCGTTTGTTCGGCGGCCGTGCCAGCGCTGCATGACGCAACGGGCGTGCCCGCGAGCTTACGCGCAAGCTTCATCGGCATTCTCGTGGGCGGTGTGATGGTTCAATCCGTTCGGCTCGCGGGCAAGCTTGCATTCGGTCGATTGAAGATCGATCTCGCGAACGAAACTAAAGTCGTCTTCACGGAAGAGGCGTTGGTCTTGCCCGATCGCGAAGTGAAGTACGAAGAGATGTTCTCGAAGAAGACCGACGCCATCCGATTCCATGCGCGGCGACTCGAACTGCTCGACCGTTGCTTCGCCGATGTTTCGGTGTCCCTCAGCCCGATCAAGCTGCGCATTGGCGAACAGGAATTCGATCCCGAGCTGACGCCTTACATGGAAGCGCTCACGACCAAAATGGTGCTGCCGCGCGAAGCGATGGGCTTCGGCGATGTAACGTTCATGGGTGCGATCGGCGCGTTTCTCGGCTGGCAGGCAACGATCTTTTCGCTGATGGCGGCATCGCTGATCGGCACGATCGTGGCCGGCGCCATGATCCTGCTCGGCAAGCGCGAGCGCTCGGCGCAAATCCCGTTCGGCCCCTACATCGCGGCGGGCGCGGTGATCTGGATGTTCTGCGGTCCGCAACTCGTGAGCTGGTTTCTGTCGCGCTGAGCGAGGCAGTCCGATGCGACTCCGTTTGGAGTGCGGTGACTTGTCACCGCTTTTTCGTTTGGTGACTCGTCGCCAAACAGCGGCGCGACAAGTCGGCGCACTCCAAAGCCGGCCACCCCGGCATTTTGAATCCACCCGCCCATCCACGTCATTGCCAACGCGCCGCGTTTCTCGCACGTTCAGCGCGATGAAATTTTTCTCCTTCGTCATGGTTGGCGCGCTCGCGTTACTCGCAGCGTGCAACCAAAGCCAGCCATCTGCCGCACCCGCGCCGCCAACGGCTCCGCCTTCAGCGTCGGCGTTGCCATACCTCACGAACGCGCAGCCACGACTCCAAACCATCAAGCTCTACGTCGGCCCGGAAACACTCGCGACTGAACTCGCGCTCACGCCGCAGCAGATGGCCACCGGCATGATGTGGCGCACGAACATGCCGAACGGCGAGGCCATGCTCTTCGCGTTCAGCCAGCCGCATCGCGTTTCCTTTTATATGAAGAACACGCGGGTCCCGCTCTCGGCGGCTTACATCGATCCGAGTGGCGTGATTCAGGAAATTCACGACTTGCATCCGCACAAGGAAGAGCCGGTGGAAGCTTCGAGCGACAACATCCAATTCGTTCTCGAGGTGCCACAGGGCTGGTTCAAGCGTCGCAATATTTCGACTGGCGCTGTCGTCCGCACGCAGTTTGGCGAAATGAAGCGCTCGTTCACCTTCAGCCCCACTCGATGAAGTCGACGGATGTTCGCGTCGTCGGCACACGGCTTTATTTTCTTCCGGTGGAGACGCGCGTGCCGCTGAAGTTCGGCACGGAAACGCTGACCTCCGTCACTTGCGCGCGCACGTGCGTTACGGTCGAGGATGCCCAAGGTCGGCGCGCCAAAGGCTGGGGTGAAACCCCGCTGAGCGTGCAATGGGTCTGGCCAGGCAAGCTTCCATACGCGCGGCGGCACGCGAAGTTGAAGGAGTTCACGATGCTGCTCGCGCGCGAATTGCCACGGTGCGACGCGCGCGGTCATGCCTTCGAAATCGGTGCGGATTTTCAAGAGCACGAATTGCCCAAGCTGCTCGGCGAATTCAACGCCGACGCACCTGAGCCGATGCCGCTCCTCGCCGCGCTCATTTGCCTCTCGCTTTTCGACATCGCGACGCATGACGCGTTTGGCCAGCTTCACGCGCTGCCGATTTACGAAACTTACTCGGCGGATTATCTCAGTCGCGACCTCGGCGATTTTCTCGAAGAGAGATTCTTCGCCAGAAAATTTCCTCGCGACTTCCTCGTGAGCGAACCGCCGCGACGATTGCTCGCATGGCACCTCGTCGGTGGACTCGATTCACTCGACGCGTCCGAATTGACCGGCAAGGAACCGAGCGACGGATACCCAGTGCTGCTCGAGGAATGGATTCGTCGCGATGGACTGAAGTGTTTGAAAGTGAAGCTGCGCGGGAACGATGCCGCGTGGGATTTCACCCGCCTCATTCGCGTCGGAGAAATCGCGGCGCGCAACAACGTTCTTTGGCTTACGGCGGACTTCAACTGCACCGTCACCGAACCGGCTTACGTGAACGACATTCTCGATCGCTTGCAACGGGACGCGCCCGACACGTTCGATCGATTGCTCTACGTCGAGCAGCCGTTTCCGTACGAGCTGGAAGAATTTCCAATCGACGTTCACAGCGTGTCGCAGCGCAAGCCGCTGTTCCTCGACGAGAGCGCGCACAATTGGCGGCTTGTTCGTCGTGGACGTGAACTCGGATGGACCGGCGTAGCGCTCAAGACTTGCAAGACTCAAACCGGCGCGTTGCTCAGCGCGTGTTGGGCGAAGACGCACGGAATGCAGTTGATGGTGCAAGATCTCACGAATCCGATGCTCGCGCAGATCCCACACGTGATGCTGGCTGCGCACGCCGGAACGATCGCGGGCGTGGAGACGAATGCGATGCAGTTTTATCCGGAGGCATCGAACGCTGAAGCGGTGGTGCATCCCGGTCTGTATCAACGACGCGAAGGCGAGGTGGATTGGTCCAGTGTGCGCGGTCCTGGCTTTGGCTATCGGATCGACGAGATTGACCGCGAGCTTCCACCAGCCGCAGCAGAGTTCGGCGAGTGACCTGCCGGTCTTGATCCACGAACACGAGCCGCGCTACCGTCCCGTCGTGTCATCGCTCAAGGATTACAAACTCGCGGAGAAGCGCGCGGCGGAACAGGTCCAGGTCGTTTCTGAATTGGAAGAACTGGTCAAAGACATCGAACGCTGTGAGAAGACGATCAGCGACTTGAAGGCGGATCTGCTCGCCGTGAATGAGAAGCACAAGGAACGCAAATCCACTCGTGAGGATGTCGCTTACCTCGAGGACTTGCTGAAGTGCGCCAAGAGAAAGCTGGCGTGGGAAAAGCAGATGGAAAGTCTCCAGAAACGCACGCCGGAAATTCTTCAACGCATGTCCGCGATGATCGAAGACCCGAAGCTTCCACCCGAAGCGCCGGTGCGCGCCGCGATGTTGCGCTCGCTTCAATCGGTCCAGGCCGCGATGGAGCGGCTTGATCAGGTGAAGGTGAAGTGAGGAACATCAGCGCCCGAAGACGCGCTTGAGATATTCAATGCTTTTGGTCGCGATCACTTCCGCGCCTTCCTCGAACTTGAACACCTCGACCGACACGTAGCCGTCATAGTTCACTTCCCGGAGCGCCGCTGCGATGGGAACAAAATCAACCTCGCCAAAGCCTGGGCCTTTCAGGTTTTTGTCGTTCGCGTGGAAGTAAGCGAACTCGCCGCGGCTCTCGCGAATGATCTGCGGAATCTCCTTTGCCTCGGAACACATCGCCTTCACGTCGAGGATGATCTTCATCGCCCGGCTGTTGAACTGGCGCGCGAAGAGAATTCCGTCCGCGGCCGTGTTGATGAAATTCGTTTCGCTGGGCGCGAGCGGCTCGAAACAAATCGTCACGCCGCGATCTTCCGCGCGCTTCACTGCGGCGCGAAATGTTTCCGTCGCCCATGTCCACGCCTGCTCTGGGGTGATGCCGTCCATTACGTTGCGCTGCTTCGGCGAGCCCACCACGATAATGCGCCCGCCGAGGTCAGCGCAGAAGTTCACCAACTCGACGAAGTAGTTTGCTGTGCGGCGGCGCACTTCCTCGTCGATGTGGTTGAGATACATCCCTTCGGCCTGGACAAGCACCCAATGAATACCGGAAATCTCGATGCCGATTCGCGCTGCCGTTTCCCGAATACGCGCGCGTTCGTCGGCGGGAATCTCCGTCACGTATTTGGCGAGCGTGAATGGCGCGACCTCGATGCCGTCGTAGCCCGCCTTCTTCGCGAAGGTCATGGCGTCTTCAAGTTTCCAGTCCTGGAAGATTTCGTTGCAGATACCGAATTTCATTTGGATGCGACCGAGAGTTGAGCGCGGCGCGGCGATGCTCAATCAAATCTTTCGTGTACCCAAGTGCGTACGACAGTTCTGTGCTCGCATCACGAACGCTGATCGGGGAAAACGCCACTGCGATGAATGAAAACGAAGCTCTCATCCAACGGCAGCTCGATGCTTACAACGCACGCGACATCGATGCGCTCATGGCAACTTATGCCGAGGACGCGCAACAGTTTCAGCATCCATCGACATTGCTCGCCACCGGCGCGGCGCAAATCCGCGAGCGCTTCACCACGCGTTTTGCGGAGCCGAATCTTCATGCACTCCTTCTGAAGCGAATCGTCGCTGGGAACATCATGATCGATCACGAGAAAGTGACGCGCACGTTTCCCGAAGGACCCGGTAGCATCGAACTGGTCGCGATCTATGAAATTCACGACGGACGCATCGCAAAGGCGTGGTTCATCTTCGGCGCGAAGACGCTCGACGGTACTGAACCAACGTAATCACTTATCTCGCGCTGCCCGATCCCCACCTTCGCGCGCCGTATGAAAGTGAAGTTGAAGCGGTCTTCAGAATCTACGTGAGCTGCCTGATTGCGGGGTACCGCGCCTATTTGTCCGGGTTGCAGGAATTGAACCTGCAGGTGAAGGAGCGGTTCATGGCGAGCACATCGCATTCGCGTTTCCGTCCTGGGCTGTTTACGTGAAGCCTGTTGACGCGAATCCATGAAGACTCCCGGCTGAGAAACCATCGCGCTGGACTGCAATCGAGATAGCGCTGGTGACGAGCGGACGTTTCAGCATTGCTCTTTCGCACGAGCCGCCGAAAAGGAGATTTAGCCAGTACGTAATTCGTGTCCCTCTTTATTTTCAAGGTGACACAAGACGCTCGGCTCGTTCTAATGCCGCCGCAAACGCTCCCACATTATGAACTCACGATTCATTCTCGGAATTCTTACCTTCATCTACGCCACACTTTGTTCGCAAGCCGCGCTGCCCTTCCCGGTAACCAGTCACGCAGATAATATTTCTTCCAACTCAGTGTCGTTGCACGGATCGCTGGAATTGAATGGACGCGCCAGCCGCGTCGGATTTCAAGTTCGCAAACTCGGCGTGAAGCGATGGGTGGGGGGTCTGACGAAGTGGCAGAAGGTCTCCAAGGGTGGAAGCGGGAACCTGGATTTTGCTACGAACGTGCTGAAGTTGAAACCGGACACCGATTACGAATTCAGAGCCGTGGCTATGATTGGACCGGCGCGCCGGAATGGAACGGGAGTCGCCTTTCGCACTGCCTCCGTCGATCCACTGTTGCCGCCCACCGTAACGACGTTCATCGCCACAAACATCACTTTGTCGAACGCAACGCTGGTTGCACTCATCAATCCGAACAATTCTGCGGCTCAATACATTTTCGAATGGGGCACCTCCACCAACTACGGATTTGTGACCACCGCGGAAGTGCTTGATCCCGGCGTCGGCGAAACCTTTGTGCAAGCGGCGATTGGCAGCCTGTCATCTGGATCGACGTTCCACTTTCGAATCGTCGCCACGAACGAGAGTGGCGTTTCCTTCGGCCAGAATTTGTCGTTCGAAACCCCGCTGCAGCCGCCGACGCTCACTGTGTCACCGTCATCCACAGTCAACGCCGGGACTGACATCACGCTCACCGCGCAGAATCCCAACGTAGCCAGTGTCACGTTTGAGTGGTTCAGAAATGGAGTGTCGCTGGGGGCACCCGGTGAGACGGCGAGTTATCTGATTGAGGCAGCTCAACCGATTGATAATGGCGAATACTTCGTGCGCATCCAAAGCGCGACCAGCCTGGCCGAAAGCGAAATCGTGTTGCTCAGCGTCGCTCCGAAAACGAATTCAGTTCCTGCCGTCGTTTCAATTCCTGATGAGGCCAGTCTACGGGCCGCGATTGCCCAGAGCACCATGGTGACGTTTGACTGCACCGGCACTATCGCCCTGACGCACCCGATTGTCGTGAGGGATGAACTGACCCTGATGAACTCGAACACCATCGTGTTGAGTGGCAATGATGTAACGCGACTGTTCGACCTTCGGGCGGGTGGCAGTCTTCATTTGCAAGGGTTGTCGCTTACACACGGCCTTGTGCAGGGGACCAATGGCCCCAACTTCTACGTTCCCGTTCCGGGCTTTGGTCAGGGAGGATCAGTGGGAGGCGGAGCCATCAACATGGACACAGCCACCCTTACGGCGGTTGAGTGTTATTTCGCAGCCAACCGTGCCGCCGGAGGGAATGGTGGAACTAATCAAGCCCCCTCCAGTCCTGCTGGGGGCGATGCTTTCGGAGGCGGCATTCGAGCAAAAGATTCTCATGTCGCACTAACCAACTGCGTCCTGACGGGAAATGTGGCTGTAGGCGGTGCCGGTGGTTGGCAGGCCTTTTCCACCCGCCGCGGACCATCGGGATTCAGCGCGGGCGGGGCGATATCACTTTCTAACAGCACTCTAATCGCGATTGGCTGCAGCCTCGACACGAACAGTGCTGATTCCGGCGGTGCGATCGAGATGGCCTTCGGTTTGGCACTTTTCGAACAGAGCTCGTTGGATCAAAACCGGGCGGTGTCGGCGGGAGGCGGACTCGCAAATACCGGCGGTTCGGTCCTGATTAAATTGTGTGCCTTCACTGAGAATGAGGCGAAGTTGGGGGCCCCGTCGCAAGGCGGTGCAATTGCGAACCTCGCGGGCTCAGTTACGATCAACGACTCCCAGTTCGATGGGAATCGAACCATTGGCGGGGCTTGGAGTATTTTGGGCACTGGGACCGGGCTTCTGAAGCCGGGAGAATCTGCAATCGGGGGTGCGATCTCGATAATGGCTGGCACAGCATCACTGGAGCGATCAAGCTTTGTGAACAATTACGCCGCAGGCGGGTTGGGAAGTTCGTTTGTTGGTTTTCCATTTGGGAAAGCAAATTCCGGATCGGGTTTTGGCGGTGCGGTCTTCAACCAGTCCACTGGAGTCATCGTGAACTGCACATTCGCTTTTAACACGGCGATGTCTGGAGACATTCCGGCTGCGATGTATTCAGGTGGGGATTCATCGGCGGGGTTTGGTGGAGCGGTGGCAAATGGGGGTGGTTTACTGCAAATCATTTCGAGCACCATCGCGAGCAATCAGGTACGCAACGGGACATTTCATACCAATACGACAGTCGGTGGAGGTCTCTACGTGAGTGATGGTACTGTTTCTTTGGCCAACGCAATATTGGCCGGTAACCGAGCTGACCACCCCGATTGGATGAACGTCTTCGGGACTTCGGTGGATCTCGGGTCCAACCTTTCCTCCGACTCGAGCGCAAACTTCACGAGCCCTGGCAGCTTGAACAATGTGGATCCCCTCCTGGGACTTCTGGGAAATTACGGCGGACCGACATTCACTTTCCCGCTCCTGGATGGCAGCCCGGCAATCAACGCAGGTAATGCACTGCTCTCTCCGGCCACGGATCAACGCGGGGTGGCGCGGCCACAAGGCCCAGCGCCGGACATCGGCTCTTACGAGCGCTGAATCTCAACACTTCACGCGTCCGCCGGGGAGAATCTGGCAGACGACGGGCGGGATGTTCGCCGGCTTCCCGGCCGCAAACTTCATCACGTAATCGAGAATTCGCTGG
>DATHEW010000628.1:0-5042 GCA_035318425.1 Candidatus Acidiferrum sp.
CGCCGGATAAGCGAGGTAGTAAACCATCTCGAAGGCGAGGGACCACAGCGGACCGTTCGAGCCGAAGTAAAGACCGAGACTGCGCGGCAGCAACAGCACGGCGGGAAGCACGGACGCGGCGTCATAACCTTTCAACGCGAACAACTCATTCGTAAAAACATCCGGCGTAGCTGCGCCATAAAGCGTCGGATAGTACGCTCTTCCGATGAGATCGAGCACGAGCGTGAAGAGCAACGCGAAGTAGTATGGCGGGAGCACGCGCCACGCGCGCCGGCGCAGATATTCTGCCGCGCCGAGTTGGGGAGACGGATCACCGTTGGCCAGTTTCTCCGCCATCCGCAGGTGAATGAAAAATCCGCTCAGCGCGAAGAAGACCATCACCGCGAGATGGCCGTATTTGAATACGCCGGACGCGTAAGCAAGAGCTTTCTCCCACACCGCGTGAGGCTGCGCCATAAACGCCGGGTGCCCTTGCCAGAGCAACCAACGCGCGTGCGTGAACACGACGTAAATTGCCAGCAGGCCACGCAGCACATCCAGGCTGCGCAGATTGATGGCGGAGATCCTCCTGGCACCGTCCATAAACCTCCTGACTCGCTGATCAGTTGAAGGCTTGCTGCGTGGAGCGTCAATCAGGCGAACGCCGTGCGGCGCCATCGGAAAACGCTCGCACCAAAATACCTCTCATTTACCGATGGGTCCCGCCGCTTCGTCCACGCGCATCAATGGCTCTGGCACGCGCTCGCGTTTCGGAAGCGGTTTCTTCAGTTCGTAGGTTTTCGTCACGCTCAGAAACTCGTAGAAGCCGTGCAAACGCGCGAAGTAATAACCTTCGCGTCCATCGAGAAAACCGCGTTGCCAGACGTAAACGTAGAGGAAGCGCAATAGCGGCCGAAACGGCAGATGCTGTGAAAACAGTTTCAGCCGGCGACGCCAGCCGACACGCTCGTTCTGCAAATGGTGATCGCTCGCCTTCAGGAAATGATCGAGAGCGACGTGTGCCTCCCAGTTGGAGTAGCGGTTGTGTTTCTCGACGAAGACATCGACCGAGGGAAAAGCGTAATGATCCATCTCGCACTCGAGGTAAGCGGCGGGCCCTTGAACGATCACATGCTCGTGGACTTCGTTGTCGCCGCTCGCCGTGTTCACGTCGGTGAGCTTTTCGTAACGGCCGAGATGATGTCGGAACAGACGCAGGTTCCAGTTCGGATAGTAAGCGTGCTTGAGCCACTTTCCCATGAACCTGAAACGCCGATTGATCCAATAGCCTGCGTTCGGATTGTTCGCGTCGGTCACCACGTGCCGAAACTCTTCCTCGGCTTCCGGCGGCATCACTTCATCCGCGTCCAGGATGAACACCCACTCGTTGCGAAACGGGAGGTTATCGAGCGCCCAATTTTTTTTCTTGGGCCAGGTGCCATCGAACTGGAACTGGACGACCATCGCGCCACGTCCGGTCGCGATCTGCTGCGAGCCGTCAGTGCTTTGCGAATCGACGACGAACACTTCATCTGCCCACGAGACTGAATCGAGGCAGCGCGACAGATTCGCCGCCTCGTTCCTGATCGGAATCACGATTGATACGGGTACTTTCACAGGTTCACCTTCTTGATTTCGCGCGGTTTGATCGGACGGCATGGATTGCCCGCGCAAACCATCCATGCTGGCAAATTCTTCGTTACCACAGAGGCCGCTCCCACCACGGCGCCGGGGCCGATCGAGACGCCCGGCGCGATGAATGAGCGGGCGGCGATCCAGCATTCCGAACCGATGGAGATCGGCGCAAACGTCAACGGAAAATGCGGGTGCGTGTAGTCGTGGGTGCCAGTGCAGAGATAAGTGTACTGCGATACCACAGTCATGGGACCGATGCGCACCGGCGCAAAATTCAGGAACTCAACTTCGCGTCCGATCGCGACGTGATCGCCGAGTTCGATGTTCCAGGGCAGCAGGATTTTCAATCTCGGCTCGAGATGACACTCCTTGCCGATCTTCGCCCCCATGAGGCGGAGGATCGCAATGCGCAGCTTGCTGCAGGGCCGCGGCAACAACATGAAAAATGGCTTCACCAGGCAAGCCCACGCAACGCGCGCCGCGAGGAGCTTCATGGGCCAGTGAGTTTTACTGCGCGTCAGGTCCACACGAAATGCCGGCTCTTCTTCTTCGTCCGTCTCGATGGCGCGAGCGCGTCGTTCCTGGCGGGTCTGCGGGTCAAGCTTCGCCCGCGCCTTGGCAGGAACTGAACCGATGTTGCGCCGCTTACTGTTGATTCCATTGGTCGCGTGAGGAGCGCTGCCATTTCCGTTGCGGAGCACCGAGAGCAGGTTGTCGGTGGCGCGGCCAATTTCGAACGAAGCGGCAAAACATTCCCGCGCACGCCGACGCATTGCGGCTTGTTCACTGGCGTCGAGCGTCAGCCATTGCTTCAATATTCGCGTGGTGCCTTCGACGTCATCGCTATCGGCAAACCCCGCTCCCGCGCGAACGATCTCGCGCCAGATGTTCACTCCGTGCGAGATCAACACAGCCACGCCACACGCCAGCGCCTCGACAATGGCGATGCCGAAATTCTCCTGGTGCGAGGGCAGCACAAAAACCTCCGCGCTTCGCAACGCGCCCCACTTGAGATTGCCATTCAACATGCCAGTCCAGACCACGCGGTCGGTGATGCCGAGCCGTTCCATGAGTTCCCGGCAAGCGCTCGCGTCCTGTTCCGGCCCCGCGAGCACGAGCGTGAGTTGGTGGTCAACCGACGCGACTTCCGCAAACGCACGCAACAGCAAATCACATCCCTTCTTTTCGTGAATGCGTCCGAGGAACAGCAGCACCCGCTTGTCGCGCAGATGGGGGAATTGCTTCAGAAACATTTCTCGCTGCGCATTCGCGTCGCCATCGGGGCGCGCAATGCCGAGTGTCACCACGCGTTCATTGCAGCGGTAGAGCCAGAACGAATCGCGCGCTAGTTCCTTCTCCTGTTCGCACGTGAAGAGCACGGCCTGAGCATCGCGCAACACGCGATATTCGGCCCACGGCCAATAGAGCCACTTCTTCGCGTGCTTGAGCGGATAGGTACGCTTAAACCAGGGATCAAGCATCCCGTGCGGAAAAACAAAGTAGTGTCGGCCAGTGCCCCGCAAGGCGCGCCAAGCACCGTAGCTGCTGAACTGCCACAGGCCGTTGACAATCACCGCATCAAACTCTCTCGCGCGTTCGCGGAGCCACGGAACAAATTTCGGCGACACGCCATAGCCGGCACGAGCTGGTCCGAGCGCTGCCACGGGATGCGGGAACGATTTGACCCACGGGTCATCGGGAGAATCGAGAGAGGCGACCGTCACGTGATGGCCGCGTGACTCGAGTACGCGTGAAAACTGCTTCACGGCCTCGATGACACCTCCCCCCTCCGGGTTCACAGAACGTATGCTCTGTAAAATCTTCATGTCTCCTTGTGGCGCGACCACTCTAGCCCGGTGAAGTCTGTTGTCGAAGCGCTTCAACCCAAATCAAATTGCAAAACTCACGGCGTGCTCGGCACGCCTTCCGGACGCGGTGAAACCGGCCGCCCGCACGCTGCCGCCTTTCGCGCCGCCACCGCCGCCCATTGAGCGCGAACTTTCGCCGGGATCAGTTGCGCGCTTCGCCGCCCCGCTGAAATCATGACAGGGCTCAACTGCGGGACACGCATCGACGCGAGCGTCAATCCGCCGAGCACCACGGCAAACCCGAGCGTGGTGGATTGACCAAGTTGTCCGTTGACGATCGGCCACACGCAGGTGCCAAGCAGCAACATCGGTAAAAAGTGTCCGGTCCGTGCCGCACGCCAGGCCAGCCACGCAAGCCAACACGCCAGCGAGACGCGCAACAGCAGAAAGCTGATTCCCAACACCGGCCCTGATTCGAGAACGATGCGTTCCCATTCGTCTTCCGCGAGCAGGAATTCGATTTCGCCCGTGAGCAATTTCGCGCCGACGTTGGTGCCGCTGCCGAGTCCTTCACCAACGATCGGGATTTCATCCATGTACGAAAATGGCCGTGTGAACTGGTGGATGATCCGTTGAACAAAACCTTCGGCGCCGCCTTCCACTTCGGCCGCATGCTCGACGCGCGCCTGAAAGATTTCCATGCCTTCCTGAAACATCGTCATACCCGTGACGAACGAGGCGATCACAAATGCCATCACGATCAGCTTCGTCGATTTCAATGCAAGCGAAGGGCGGCACACGACCGCGACCACAAATGCCACCAGCACCATTGCGCTCGCCGCCACGGTGCTGCGACTGCTGCTCACCGCCAACGCCACGGGAACGGCGCAGCCCGCCGCGATCGTCAGCCACCATGGGTAAGTGCGCTTTTGCACCAGGCCGTAAACGAGAAACGCCACGGTCAACGCGTAGAAAAAGATGATGCCGGAGACGAACGAGAAAGTTCCCGAAGGACGAATGCGTCCGTTGATCGAGCTGATCATGCTGGCGTCTTCGCCCGCGCCGCGATTCACGAAGGCATCCGATGGCGATTGGAATTGCAACGCGACAAGCGCCGTCATCGGCACGGCCAGAGCGAGCATCATCCAGCCGACGAGCCGCACGTCGGCGTAGCTGAACGCGCGCCCGATCACGAAGATCAGCGGCAGGTGCAGGAAGTTGCAGCGCACTCCAAACAACGCGACACGCCAGTCGCCAAACGGCGCGAGAAAGCTGATGAGGAACGACGACACGCCGATGAACGCGATGCTGATCGTGAATCCATTCACGGGAAAAATGCGGCGTGAAAACGCGAGCACGTAGATCAGCAGCAGCACGGGATCGCGAACGATGAGCAGCACGTTCGCGAGCGATGGCACTGCCCATTTGCGCAGCGCGCCTTCGAAGATCAGGAGCATAAAATAGCTCCAGATCAGCCAGCGTATTTCTCGGAAGGGATTTCGCACCGCCGGCGTGGTTATCGTTGTCGGCGCGCTCATTTCGACAATGCCTCCTGTGAGGGTGACGTGGTCTTTCCCCTTGCCCCAAACCGGTAGGGCACGGTGTCCTCGCCGCGCCGCG
>DATHEW010000629.1:0-2432 GCA_035318425.1 Candidatus Acidiferrum sp.
AGGTGCGACGCAGTGTCCGCTCGGTGCGCGGCAATCAATGGATGTTCCGCATGGGACATCCGGCCGACCAACCGTTGCGCCTGCGCGCTGATCTTTTGCAGCGGTCCAGCGACGGTGCGTATCCGATCCTGCGCGAGCGCACACCCGTTCGCATGGACCTGTCGCACAGTGGATGGAGCGATATTTTTTTCCTCGGCATGGATTATCCCGAGGGCGCCCGCGTCATCAATGTGTCGATCGACCTGGGCGTTCACGGTCGAGACAGCGCGCCGCGTCCGCCGGTGGAAGCGTATCTGCGCGTGATTGACGAACCGGTGCTGCGCCTCACGAGCGTGGATCTCGGCGCGAGCGCGGACATCTCCCACCTCAGCGACGTATTTGATTTCGCGAAGGATTATCTCGGTCTGCTCAAGGCGGCGGTGATCGCCTCTGGCATCATTCCGCCGGGCATTGAAGGCTCGGGCCAAAGCCTTGCCGAACTACTTGCGCGCATCGTCGGGCCGGGCCGCGGACTCGAAATTGTCAGCAGCGTGAACAACATCCCGAAAGGTTCGCGCCTCGCCGTTTCCACCAATCTGCTCGCGTGTCTGATCTCGGTTTGCATGCGCGCCACCGGCCAGGCGGCGTCCCTCACGGGCGAACTTCAGGAACACGAACGCCGGCTCGCGCTCGCTCGCGCCATTCTCGGCGAATGGATTGGCGGCTCCGGCGGCGGGTGGCAGGACAGCGGCGGCGTGTGGCCCGGCATCAAGTTGATCGAAGGAGTGCTCGCGGGTGAAAACGATCCTGAATCGGGCATCAGCCGCGGGCGCCTGATGCCGCAACACAAAGTTTTCACACGCGAGGAAATCCCGGACCAGGCACGGCAGCGATTACAGGACAGTCTCGTGCTCGTTCACGGCGGCATGGCGCAAAACGTGGGGCCGATTCTGGAAATGGTGACGGAGAAATATCTCCTGCGCGCGGAACCCGAGTGGAACGCTCGCCAGCAGGCGCTGAACATTCTCGATGAAGTACTTGCTGCCTTGAAGCGCGGCGACGTTCCAGCGATCGGTGCTGCCACGACAAAGAATTTTCGCGAACCGATCCAAACGATCATTCCGTGGGCGAGCACGTTTTACACGGAGCAACTCATCGAGCGTGCCGCGCAATCGTTCGGAAAAGATTTCTGGGGATTCTGGATGCTCGGCGGCATGTCCGGCGGCGGCATGGGCTTCATGTTCGCTCCCGAACGCCGCGCCGAGGCGCAGCAACGGATGCAGGAGATCATGTCGCAAACGAAACGCGAGTTGCAGCACGCCCTGCCCTTCGCGATGGAACCTGTCGTTTACGATTTCGCGATCAATGAGCGCGGGACCTTCGCAGACGTCATCGAAGGTGACACGGCGCTAATGCCGTCGGGTTACTACGCGTTGATCGTGCCGCCATTGTTGCGCCAGGAATTGCGCGAGCTTTCACCGTTGCGCCGCGCCGAACTTGATAAGTTCGGCGCTGCCTGCCGGACCCGCCCCGAGCTGGGCGGCATGGTCCAGACACTCTTCGATCAAATGTTGCCGCGGGGTCGGAGCGAATCCGGAAATCAACAGACGCTCGCCGCCACGCTAAATGAATTCGGCTTCGATCGCGCCCAGCACGAACACATTCGCGCTGATCTCAAGGAGACACGGATCGGCCTGGCGCAGAACCGTCTCTCGACCAGCGCGATCATCGAAGATGTGCATCCCGAGGACGTGATCGATACGACGACGCTAGTGGGCCGGGCGCCCCCGCCTGTAACCAGTCCAACAGGTGCACGGGAAATTGGTGCTGCTTCGCTTCGTCGAGGCGAACTTGCCGTCGTCACACTCGCCGCCGGCGCGGGATCGCGTTGGACCCAAGGCGCTGGTGTGGTGAAGGCACTGCATCCCTTCTGCAAACTCGGCGGGCGCCATCGCACGTTCATCGAGACGCATCTTGCGAAGAGCCGGCGCGTGAGCCGGGAATTCGGCGAGGCGCTGCCACATGTGTTCACCACGAGTTATCTCACGCATCAGCCGACGGCGGAGTTTTTGGAGCGCGTGGGCAATTACGGTTACGAAGGTCCCCTGCTCTTGTCGCCCGGAAAATCGATCGGCTTGCGCCTCGTGCCGATGGTGCGGGATCTGCGCTTTGCGTGGGAGGAAATGCCGCAACAGATGCTCGACGAACAGCAGCAAAAAGTTCGCGACTCACTTCGCGCCGCGCTGATCAACTGGGCGCGCTCCGCAGGTGAAGGAACGGACTACACCGACAACGTGCCGCTGCAGTGTCTTCATCCCGTCGGCCACTGGTATGAAGTGCCGAACCTGCTCCGCAACGGCGTGCTGCTCCGATTGATTGAGGAACGACCGCAACTTCAGCACTTGCTCCTGCACAACATCGATACAGTGGGCGCGAACGTCGATCCGGCGTTC
>DATHEW010000630.1:0-2173 GCA_035318425.1 Candidatus Acidiferrum sp.
GAATCAATTTCCCATTTGTCGCCAACATCGATGAGGACGCCGCGTTTGACCTCTCGACATACGTGCCGCGCGCCGCGTGGAACCCAACCAATTGGTTGATTGAACACGATGACCGCGGTCGATGGGAGACACCGACTGTCACGTTTCCGCGCATTATTGAGGTCCACGTGCTCCAATGCCTCGACTTCGGTTTCGTCTGCGCCGAGCAGAACTTTGTCGCGAAGCTTCGCACGAATATGCTCGTTGACTCGATGCGCTTCCTTTGTCTGCGCGACCGAGTGTGTGCCCGGGCTTCGGTGGTCGTGAGGTAGTCATCGGAAATGCGCTCAGTCTCAGCGCAGAGCGGACAGGAGACAACCGCGCCCAGCTTTTCAAGACCTTGCGAACAACTTCTTCAGCTTGCCGCCGCGGCGTCGGCCACGGCGCGACGGTAGCGACAAATGGAAAGCCGTTCGCTTTGCACAGCCGGGCGGTTCCGATCGCACGCAATTCAACGGCGGCAGTTGAAACGATGATCATCGCCGCTACAGTAGGCGGCAGGAGGATGAGAATGGTGCCGAACGGAAATACCGGCGAGTTGTCTTTGCCAATTCACTTTGAACTCGCTGGCATCTGGCAGCGGGTTTTGGGAATCGAAGTGCGGAGCATTGATGAACCGTTCGCGGAACCTGGCGGCGGAACCTGTTCGCTGTTGATGCTTCAGGAGGTCGCGGCGCTGACCGGGAAGGAAGTGTCGGTTGCTGAATTCCTGAAAGAGCCGACGATCCGCTTCCTCGCGCAACATCTGCTCACCCAGCAGGCCAACGATGGGATGTTCGAATGTCTTCAAGAGGGCAACGGGCACACTCCGTTCTATTATTTCCACGGAGATATTCTGGGCGGTGGATTTTACGCGGCACGTCTCGCCACGATGTTGGGAGACGATCAGCCATTTCACGTATCGCCGCCGCTCCGGTTGCACGAACATCAATTGCCCGTGATCGAGGAAATCGCGACGCGCAAGCGGCATTCCCTTCAGCGGAAGCAGCCGCACGGGCCTTATTTGTTGGGCGGATTTTGCGTGGGCGCGGTGGTGGCCTACGAAGTGGCGCGTCAACTGGAGGCGCAAGGTGAAGACGTGCGTAGCGTGGTATTGATCGAGCCGGAGATCGGCGACGTCCTCACGCGAGCGCACCAACGACTCATCGATCGCGTGGTCCGGCGCCGGCGCAGCCCGAGGGAAAAGGTTCAGGCATTCACGTGTGGCCTGCAGAAGATCGAGCGCCTGCGGGATGTGTGGCATGCGCCGCTTCGCGAGAAGGCGAAATTCCTCACCAGCAATGGACGGAAACTTTTGCGCGCCGGCGCGGGCGATGTGGTGCCCGAAACGAACGGCTCGGAGTGTGATCGCGACTGGTTGCTGTCTGTTTATCAGTGGGTCATAACGTCGTATGTGCCACGCCGATTCCATGGTCGCGTCGCCCTTTTTTTAACGGAGAATCATCTCAGACAGACGCCGTTTATCTCCAGGCAGTGGGCCAGGGTCGCGCCGCAAATCCGCGTCGAAACGATCCCGGGAGAACACCTGACATGCATCACAACGTGTCTCGATGCGCTGGCAAAAAAGATCGGAGATGAACTCGCGGCCGTGCGGTCGTGCGTCAGCGTGTTGCTGCCAACACTCACGTCCCAGCTCTGGTTGTTCGAACTCTGATGGAAAGCCTGCTCGATGGGATTCCGAGCCGACGACGAAAAGCTACTCACCGTCTCTTCAGGAGTGACCAAACGAAACACGTTGCGGCCACTCCGCCAGCGAGCACGGCAGCGATTCCCCAACCGTTCCCACGGGCTCGGGACCGTGTAGCAGGTTCAAGCCGAGAGATTGCTGCCACCTTCGGTTCTGACGGAAGTCCGGGCGCAATCGCGACGGGCGTTCCAGGTTTTGACCCCGCTCCCTGCAGTTGCTCGTCGAGGGACGAGTCAACGGGAGTAACGTCTCCCCACGCAGCCGAAATGAGAATGTCCTGGCCGGGATTGAGTTCCTTTACCACGCAAGAGCAGGGGCCGACGACGAACGAGCACGCCTCATCGATTGTTTCACGGTTGATCCCTTTTCCGACGAGAGCGAACAAGGCGCGGCCCCGGCCAAAAATCGGATACGCCATCGGTTCCTGCTCACTCTCCAAATCATCTT
>DATHEW010000631.1:0-2543 GCA_035318425.1 Candidatus Acidiferrum sp.
AGCCGGTCACGCCTTCCACGCCTTTGCCGCGCGCCGCCTGCCTCTGATCTGGCAGCGTCATCCTGGCTCCGAAGCGGCCGAGCTGGCCTCGATGTCCATGGAGCTGCTGGCCACGCCCCATCTGACCCAACCGGCCGGCTACTTCACCGCTCAGGACGCCCGGAGCGCCTGGCTGGAACATCTGGAAGACATACTGCTCAGCCTGGTTCACATCGCGTCGGTCGATGCGTTCCAGACCTGGATCTACACCAGCGGGCAGGGCGACAACGCGGACGCGCGCGACGCGGCCTGGCTCCGGATCCGCAGCCGCTTCGAGCGTGGTGTGGATTGGAGCGGGCTGCAGCAGGAGCGGGTAGCGCGCTGGCACCGCCAGCTCCACATCTTCATGTATCCGTTCTACTACATCGAATATGGGATCGCGCAGCTCGGGGCCTTGCAGGTCTGGCTGAACTCGAAGCGTGACAAAGCAGACGCGCTGCAAAACTACCAGCGCGCTCTCGCGCTCGGTGGCTCACGCCCATTGCCGCAATTGTTCGCGGCTGCCGGGTGCCGATTCGCCTTCGATCAACAAACCGTAAAGCCTCTCGTGGAATTGGTTCGTACCGAACTCACCAAGCTGAATTGATTCTTCGAGCGGCCTGTTGCTGCACGTTACGCCTCGAAATCAGGAGGTCGCATTTGGGCCATACGCGACTGACCCACTTGCCACGTCCAATTGCCAGCCTCTAACCTCGCTCAGTGTCCTGGCTCACATCGCTCGACGTCGCGCTGTTCCGTTTTATCAACGGCACGATGGCCAATCCATTCTTCGATTGGTTGATGCCGATTTTCTCCAGCAACGCGTGGTTCTGGCCGGCGTTGCTCATCTGCGCGGTTGCGACACTTTGGGTCGGCCGCACGCGCGGACGCCTCTGCGTGCTGATGCTCGCCATCGTGATCCCGATGGGGGACGGATGGATTTCGAACACGATCAAACACGCCGTCACTCGGCCACGCCCATGCCTCGCTCTCGATGGCGTGAACCTGCCCATGCGTGCGAACAGTGCGATCGATTCGGACAGCGAAAATGGACGGGGCTGCAGCCCATCAGGAAGCTTTCCGTCGGGTCACACTACGAATTGGTTCGCCGCCACGATGGTGGCTGCCATGTACGTTCGCCGCACGCTGCGCTTCATGTTGCCGCTTGCTTGCATCGTCGGCTTCTCACGCATTTACAACGGAGTGCATTATCCCGGCGATGTCCTTGGCGGGGCGATCCTCGGCGCAGGTTACGGCGCAGCAATCGTGTTTGCGGTGGATACGTTGTGGCGCCGCGTCGGCGGCGCCTATTTTCCGGCATGGCTGCAACGACTGCCCTCGCTACTTCTTCCCGCCCCTGGCTCCGAGACAATTCCTCGACCTTCATCAATGCCTTCGCCCGACTCACATTGGCTGCGCCTTGGTTACGTGATGATTGTGGCCGTGTTCATTGGCCGATTACTTTTCCTGGCCAGCGACACCATCGAACTCAGCGAGGACGAAGCTTATCAATGGCTTTGGTCCA
This sequence comes from Candidatus Acidiferrum sp., assembly GCA_035318425.1. Classification (GTDB taxonomy): domain Bacteria; phylum Verrucomicrobiota; class Verrucomicrobiia; order Limisphaerales; family SIBH01; genus JANNGC01. The sequence continues at coordinate 1,544 of DATHEW010000631.1, forward strand.
AGCACCTCGCGCTTTCATATTTCAGCAAACCTCCACTCATCGCTTACGTGCAATGGCTCGGCACGCAACTCTTCGGCGACAACGATTTCGGAATCCGCTTTTTCTCGCCCGTGTGCGCGGCGATCGGGAGCGTAGTCATGCTGCATTTTTTTACGCGACATGTGAACGCTCGCGCCGGGTTTTGGCTCGTCGTGGTGATCAACATCACTCCGATGCTCGCCGTGGGATCAACACTCATGACCGTTGATCCGTTGCTCGTCCTCTTCTGGACGCTCGCCATGACATCCGGCTGGCGGGCGATGCAATCGGACGGGCGCGCGCATCACTGGCTGCTCGTGGGATTGTGGATGGGCCTCGGCTTCCTGAGCAAATACACCGCGCTCCTGCAATGGTTCTGCTGGGCCGTGTTCTTTATTTTATGGAAACCAGCGCGGGTTCATCTCAAGAAACCTGGACCCTATCTCGCGCTCGCGATGAACGCGCTCTGCGCCCTGCCCGTCGTTCTCTGGAACTTGCAGAACCACTGGGTCTCCGCCGCCCACGTCGCGAACGACGCGAAGCTCAACGAGCGATGGCGCTACGATTTTTCAAACCTGATCGATTTCCTCGCCGGCACGACGGCCCTGCTGCATCCGATCATCTTCATCGCCGCGGTGTGGGCCGCGATCGCTTTCTGGCATCAGAAAAGTTCCACGCCGAAACGCGCCGCGTTGTTTCGATATTTCTTCGCGATGGGTGCGCCGCTGTTCCTCGTTTATCTCGGCTACACGTTTCATTCTTCGGTGCAGATCAATTGGATTGCGGCGGCGGTAATCCCGCTCTTCGCTCTCGCCGTTTTGTACTGGGATGAACGAGAGCGCGCTCGCACGCCGGGAGTTCGCACCGCGCTCGCATTGGCCGTTGGCATTGGCGTGTTCGCCGTCGCGATCATGCACGACAGCGATCCGTTTATTCGCGCGACCAACAAAATCCTCGCACAGATCGACGCCAAACCGTTGCC
>DATHEW010000632.1:0-5151 GCA_035318425.1 Candidatus Acidiferrum sp.
AAACGAGCGCGGTGATGATCAACACCTGTACCGTCACGGTGAAGAACGGACTCCCGGAAACTTTGCTCCAGAAAAATAAAAATGGCGACAGACCGACGTTCACGATGGCGATGAGACGCGCGCGTTCCAATGCCTGGCGCCAGATGCGTTCCTGCGGCTGGAACGCGAAGAGGAGTTGAATTCCATAGAGCATCAGGCCCATTGAGATGGTCACGGGAATGATTCCTGCCGCTTTGAACCATTCACCTTTCGCCGTTTGGAACGCCATTACGAGCGCGGCGGGCAATCCCCAGAAAAGTGCGGATAGCCCGCGGACCAAACGGCCGAGCGATGCGAGCAGCGCAGCGTTGGGGGCTGGCTCCATGCGTTCGCTAGAAGCTGAGGTAAGTGTAGTCACGCAGACCACGTTCGTAATCGTCGAGCCAGCGCATGCCTTCGCTGGGTTTCATGCGATCGCCTTTGATCGCATCGTCGATCTGTGCCTTCATCTGTCGCGCGAGATCCTTTTCGTCGTATTGCACCGAAGTCAGCGCCTGCACGATGGTGGTGCCTTCGAGAATTTCCTCAATGTAATAACCTGCCGGTTCATCCGGATCGAGGAACACATGCACCTCGTTCACGCGGCCAAACAGATTGTGCAGGTCGCCCATGATGTCCTGATAAGCGCCCATGAGGAAGAAGCCGAGATGATAGGGCTCTTGACCGTTTCCGTTCTGTCGCAATGGATGCAACGCCAGCGTGTCGCGCACGTCGCGCAAGTCGATGAACTTGTTGATCTGCCCGTCGGAATCGCACGTGATGTCCACGAGTGTTCCTTCGCGAGTCGGACGCTCAGTCAAACGATTCACCGGCATGATGGGGAACAATTGCCCGAGCGCCCAATGATCGAGCAGCGATTGGAACACCGAGAAGTTACAGAGGTATTGATCGGCGAGGCTGTCCTCGAGCTTTCGAATTTCCTCCGGGATGTAAGCCTGGCCTTTGAAACTCTCGACGACCTCTTGTGAAATTTCCCAATACAGACTCTCGATCTTCGCCTTGGCCGGCAGATCCATCATGCCGAGGGTAAACATATTGTGTGCGTCTTCGCGGCGCTCCAGCGAATCGTGATACGCCTCGAGCTTGTTGAGCTTCGCGAGGTTTTTTCGCATGTCGAGCAACTCACGAACAATCGCATGTTCGTTTTCGCCATAATCGAAGCTGATGCCCGGCGGGTTCTTCTCGATGGCGCCGAACACTTCCACAATCAGCACGCTGTGATGCGCCACGATCGCGCGGCCACTTTCACTCACGATGTCGGGATGCGGAACGCCCTCGGCGTTGCAGACGTCGGCGATGTAGTAAACGACGTCGTTCGTGTACTCCTGAAGGCTGTAGTTAATCGAACTCTCGAATGCCGATCGCGAGCCGTCGTAATCAACACCGAGTCCGCCGCCGCAATCGATGTACTGCAGCTCGAAACCCATCTTGCGAAGCTTCGCGTAAAAGCGCGCCGCCTCCTGGACCGCTTTCTTGACCGTGAGAATATCCGGCACCTGCGAGCCGATGTGGAAGTGCAACAGCTTGAAGCAGTGCGCGAGGTTTTCCTTCTGCATCATTTCGGTCGCCGCAAGCAATTCCGCGGTGCTGAGACCAAACTTCGCATTCTCTCCGCCGCTCTCGGCCCATTTGCCAGCGCCCTTGCTGAGCAACCGCGCACGAATGCCGATCAATGGTTCCACGCCGATTTGCTTCGAGCACGCGATGATCTGGCGTAGCTCAGAGAGCTTCTCCACCACCATGATGACGCGCTTGCCGAGCTTGATCCCGAGCAGCGCCATCTTGATAAAGCCGGGATCCTTGTAGCCGTTGCAGATGATCAGGCTGTCGGGATTCGCGTGCTGCGCATGCAGAGCAAGGCCCGCATAGAGTTCCGGCTTGCTGCCGACTTCTAGACCGAACGTGAACGGCTTTCCCGCTTCGAGAATTTCTTCCACGACTTCGCGAAGCTGGTTCACCTTGATCGGAAACACGCCGCGATACTGTCCCTGGTAATTGAATTCCTTGATCGAGTTGTGAAACGCGTTGTTCAGAGCCTCGACGCGATGCCGCAAAATATCCTGGAACCGAATCAGCACCGGAAACTTCAGGCCACGGCTTTTTGCCTCCTCGATCACGTCGGTGATGTCCACCGCCGTGCCGTCTTCCTGGAGCGGCGTGGCAACGACATGCCCCGCCTCATTGATATCGAAATACTTCGAGCCCCAACGTTGGATGTTGTAGAGGTTTCGCGCGGCCTGGATATCCCACTTCGAGCCGTCAGCGGCAGAATCACTCATGGTGTCGGTTCAAAACGGCGCGACTATAGGCGTGACGACTGAGAATTCAATAAGCCCCTGCGAAATTTTCGAGTTTGTCACCGCTCACTCTGCCAACTCGACACACTCCACCGCGCCGCTTAGTTTCGCCGCATGAACGCCGCGGTTGAGACACCGAAGAAAATCTGGACCGAAGAGGAGATTCAGGCGCTGCCGGACTACGGATACATCCACGAGATCGTCGATGGCGAATTGGTTATCAGTCCCAAGAACAACTTCTTTCCTGGACTGATCTGCTCGCGTCTTTCCATGGCCCTGCAAGCGTTTGCGATCCAGCATCGCCTTGGTCTCGTGCTCGATTCGAGCACGGGCTTCTGGATGCGGAACCGGAACTGCCGCGCTCCAGATGTTTCCTTTGTTACCAGAAAAAGATTGGATGAACTCAAATTCAAGCCCACCTCCAATGAGTTTTTTCCAGGCGCGCCTGACCTCGCCATCGAAGTCTTGTCTCCAGACAATTCGCGGACGGAAATGACCGCGCGACTGAAAGACTTTTTCTCCAGCGGCACGCAACTCGCGTGGCTCATAAATCCTGAGAGCGAGATGACCGAAGTGTGTCGTGCGCCGGATCAGCGTCAACTGGTCGGTGGACCTGGCGCCGAACTCGAAGGTGAGCATCTGTTGCCCGGCTTTCGCTATCCGCTCATGAACCTCTTCAAGGAATGGGACTGGGACTGATCCCGCCACGTCTTCATGCCGAAAGTATCGCTGAAGCAAATCGTCGCGCACTGCGACGCGCTGCTCCGCACGTCCGAGATCAATGATTACGACGGCGCGGTGAACGGGCTTCAGGTGGAGAACAAGGGTGGCGTCACGCGGATCGCCGCGACGGTGGATGCGAGCCTCGCCACCATTCGCGAGGCGATCAATGCGCGCGCTGATCTGCTGATCGTGCATCACGGTTTATTCTGGTCGAAACGCCATCCATGGACTGGAAAAGCTTTTGAACTGCTGCGCTTGCTGATCGAGAACGACATCGCAATCTACAGTTCGCACCTGCCGCTCGATCTGCATCCGAAGCTGGGCAACAACGCGCAACTCGCGTCCGCGCTGGGGTTCACAAAGACCAAACCATTCTTCTTCACGAAGAACCAATTTCTCGGCGTGCAGGCGACGAGTTCGCTCTCGCGTGAAGAACTGACGAAACGTTTACGGCGCGCGACCGGCACGGACGTGAAATCCATTCCCGCTGGTCCTGAGAAATGTCGTCGCATCGGCATCGTGACTGGCGGAGCGGGCGCGGAGTTGAAGCTCGCCGCGAGCGAAGGCGTGGACACGTTCATCACGGGCGAAGGGCCCCATTGGACATTCGCGCTGGCTGAGGAACTCGGCGTGAACGTTTTTTACGGAGGCCATTACGCGACGGAAACGTTTGGCGTGAAGGCGCTCGCGGCGCATCTTTCCGCAAAGTTCCGCGTGCCGTGGAGCTTCATCGATCACCCGAGCGGTTTGTAAGCTGTGCCACGCATCATCGTCATCACCGGCACGGATACTGGCGCGGGCAAGACGGTGCTCACCTGTCTGCTGGCGCGTTATCTCCGCAACAAAGGCGTGAACGTCGCTGCGCTCAAACCACTTTGCTCGGGTGGACGAAGCGATGCGCAATTGCTTCGCCGCGCCGCCGATGCGGGTTTGAAACTCGATGATGTGAACCCCTGGCATTTTCGGGCGCCACTGGCTCCGGCGTTCGCCGCACGGCGTGAGAAGCGCGCTGTGACAGTGCGGGACGTTTCATCGCACATCTGGAACATCGCGCATCGTTTCGACGTCGTGCTCGTCGAAGGTGCCGGCGGATTGCTGAGCCCGCTGGGGGAACATTTCAGCACGCGCGAACTTATCAGCGCGCTCGGCGCCGACCTGATCATTGCCGCGCAAAACAAACTCGGTGTCGTGAATCACGTGCGACTGACGCTCGAAGCGTTGCAGCCGGTCGTCGCCGCACGAGCGCGACTCGCGCTCATGTCGCCGCCGCGCTCTGATGACGCGAGCCGGTCGAACGTCGAACTGCTTGGCGAGTTCATGTCACCTGATCGCGTCGCCGTTCTCCCGCGATTTCGCAAAGCCAACGACTTTGAACACATGGTGAAGCAATCATCGGTCAGGCGAGCGATCGATGCGGTGCTGCATTAGCGCGAGTGCGAGTCGGCGATTTAGCCGGGCACCATTCGCTGCGACATTTTGTTTGCCGGATGTTGATCCTTGCGTCCGTGAACGAACACCGCCGTCCACTCCGCCAATCGCTGGCCCAGAATACGACAGGCGGATTGCGTTTCTTCCTCGCGCGGTTCCTTCGCGGCGACCGCGCCGTAATGCAGCGTCATCTTCTTGCCTGCATAATCCGTCACGCCGAAGACGAGAAATCCAAAGTTCATCAGCACGGTGAGAATCGACTGACATGCGAGCTCCATTCCGCCGCCCCATCCGCCCGCGCTGCTGAACGCGCACGCGATCTTTCCGTCCACTTCCATCCAGTGCTCGTTCATCGTCTCGTCCCAAAACCTTTTCATCTTCCACGAGAGGATGCCCATGTTGGTTGGACTCCCAACGGCGATGCCGTCGCACCAAAGCACATCGGCGGCAGCGGCGTCATCGAGTGAGCGCACGCGCACGTCGGTGTCTGGAATGGCACGCGCGCCCTCGGCAACAAGCTGCGCCATCTTCGCGACGTTGCCGGATTTAGAATCGTAGAGAACAAGGATGCGGCTCACGGGCAAGATGTTGGGGGGCAACGCTGGCGTGTCAATGCGCTGCCGAACGGCGCCGACCCACGATAGAAACAAATTCCCTGGCGGAT
>DATHEW010000633.1:0-2651 GCA_035318425.1 Candidatus Acidiferrum sp.
AGCCGTAATGGAGATTGTTCGCCTGCGCGTGCGTGTCGCCGATCCCCCAACCCGCCATGATCTCGCGACGCACATCCGCTTTGTCGTCGCCATTCGTATCGACGAGAAACAACAGGCGGGGCGGCTGCGAGATGATGATGCCGCCGTTCGCGAAGACGAGGCTCGTCGGGATATTCAACTTGTCGGCGAACACCGTGAACTTGTCCGCGCGACCGTCGCCATTCGTGTCCTCGCAAATCTTGATGCTGTCATTCCCCTCACCGCTGCGTTGCACATCATGCGGATAATCCCGCGTCTCACAAACCCAGGCCCGGCCGCGCTCATCCCACGCAAACGCGATCGGCTTCGCGATGTCCGGCTCCGCTGCGAACAATTCGAGACGCATGTCTGGCGGCACCTGCGTGCGTTCCTTGCTTCCTTTCACCGAGAGCGGATGCACGAAAGTGAGCGGCTCGGACCGGCGTTCGTAATTCGCCACGGTGGGATTCGCCTCGCGCTTCTCTGGTTCGCGTTGCGCAAGGAAGGTTTCCCAATCTTTTCGCCGTTCATCGCTAATGGCCTTCAACACCCGCTCGCGTGCGTGCGTGACGGCGCTCTTGTCATCGCCGGAAAGATCCACGGCCACGATGCGCTTCAATGGAACATTCGCCACTGCCTTGAACTCATTGCTGCCGGGATCGAGCACAATGACGTCAAACTTCGCGATCCACTCCGGCGTCACCACCGCGGGATCGCTCGTGTAATCGAACCAGATCGCATCGCGCCCCAATTCACGCATCAGCACATGGCAATGCTTCGATGAATCCGTGCCGTCTTTGCCCAGATAGAGCACGCGAATGGGACCGGTGGCGGCGTGGAGCAGCGCGGGTGTGATGAGCGCGACGACGAACGTGAGCAGAGATTTCATGAATGCTGTCATTTGGAATTGGTTCGGATTGTGAACGAAGACGCATCCCGCCGCCACGAGGTTTTTCTTTTGCGCGGAAAAATCAGCCGGGCTGATCCGCGGAGTTTCGCGCGAAGCGGACGAAGGGAGCGATGTCTCGCGAAGGAATTTTCTATTTCCTCGTCCCTTCGCGAGACTCCGATTAATCCCCGATCAGGGCCGCTTCATGCCGGCGCATCCTCACGCCGCAGTTGTCCCTCTCAGGCGCGGATGCTAAACAGCCGCCAACATTTCCATGCAATGGCTTGGCGGCATCGCGCGCTGGTTGATTCGTCGGCTCGTGCGTCTCTATTACCCGACGATCGACGTCACCGAGCGTGAACGCATTCCGGTGCGCGGCCCGGTGTTGTTCGCCGCGAACCATTCCAATTCGCTGATTGATCCCGTGATCGTGGGCATCGCGGCAAATCGTTCGGTGCATTTTCTCGCCAAGGCGCCGCTGTTCAACACTCCCCTGCTCGGCTCTGCCATGCGCGCGATCGGAATGATTCCGGCGTTTCGCGCGCAGGACGATGCGCATCAAGTCTCGCGCAATCTCGATTCACTCGGTGTTGCCGCTGAGTTTCTGGTGCGCGGCGAAGCGATCGGTGTGTTCCCCGAGGGTCGAAGTCACGATTCGCTGCACGTCTAGCAGGTGAAGTCAGGCGCGGCGCGCATCGCTGTTCAAGCCGTTCAACGTGGCGCGCGCGATGTGCGCATCATTCCGCTCGGGATCAATTTCGAGCGCAAGGAACGCTTCCGCAGCACGGTGTGGGTGCAACTCGGCGAAACGATCGATGTCAACGCGATCCTGGAAACCGAGGGCGGCGAGGACCGCCGCGCGATGCGTGCCGTGACCACAGAACTGGATCGGCAGCTCAAGCGAACGGTCCTTCACCTCGACGATCCAAAATGGGCGCCGTTCCTTGATGACCTGGACGTTTTGCTGCCGCGCGGCAGCCGCACCAGCCGCAATTCCATTATCGCCCTGCGCCAGCGCAAACGCATCGCCGACGCGATGAATCATTTCCTGCGCACCGACGCGCTCGCCGCGGAAGCAATGGCCGCGAAGATCACCACGTATCGCGAACATCTGGCGGAGCGCGAGCTCACACCGCAATCGGCCATCATGCGACTGCGCCGTTTGCCGCTGGCGCTGCGGATGACGTGGGACATCCTCTGGCTATTGTTCTGGCTGCCGGCGGCATTCATCGGTCTGGCATTCCACGTCGTGCCTTTCCTGGTAATTCGGGCGTCGGTGCCACGCATCCAGGCGCCGGGCAAATCCACGATTGCCCTCGCGCGGTTGGGTTTGAGTTTGCCGCTCTACGCGCTTTGTTATGCGGGCGCCTGGTTCGCGATCCGCAGTTATTTCCTGCCATGGGTGGCGTGGACGTGGGTGTCGCTCATGCCGCTGGCCGGAGTGCTCGCGGTGAATTACTGGCGGCGCGCCAGATCGCTCTACGCTGGTTGGTGGGCGCAGACGAAGCTGTTCTGGCAAACGCCAAAGCTCCGCGCGCTGCGTGAGGAACAAAGCGCGATTCGCGCCGAATTGGAACAACTCGCGCAGCAATACGCGGCGGTGAATCCAGTTCGTGAACCCGCCGCGCCGCGCATTCCGGGGCAACGCAAGGTGTGGGTGACGACGCGTTGGGCGCTAATCGTTGCGGCCGCATACGCCGTGTTCGTGTGGCAACATTCATTGACGCAACGGCGCGATCAGGAG
>DATHEW010000634.1:0-11380 GCA_035318425.1 Candidatus Acidiferrum sp.
TGTGACGAAACGGTCTTTCGCTTTCGCACCGTCCGCGATGCGCGCTACCGCTACATTCGCAACTTCACGCCGGATCGACCGTTCCTGCAGAAGAACGAATACAAGGAGAGGCAATACCCAGTTTGGAACCTGATCAAGGAACTTGCCGTCGAGAAGAAGCTCTCGCCCGAACAAAGCGTCCTCGCGGCTCCGAAGATGCCGGAGGAAGAGCTTTACGATCTCATGAACGATCCCCACGAGATGAGCAACCTGGCCAGGTCCACGGGACATCAGGTTGTGCTGAAACGTCTCCGCGCCGTGCTCGATAAATGGATCGTCGATACCGACGACAAAGGCCGCATGTTCGAATCCGCCGAGATGGTCGCCAACAAGGGCCTGCTCAATACCAACGTGAATCCCAACACTGGTTACACGCTGGATGGAAAACCGCCCGGCGCGGCGGACGTGCGCCCGGCAAGGCCCTGACCGAAATACCTGGGGTGCGAACGCATGCGAAATAAATCCCTGCGCCGGCATCTGCGTCAGGTCCGGGACGGTGAAACAGCACGAAATGGCGCAACCTTGAGACGGTTTCGGTTTTGAACCAGTGTTGCGCGTCATGTCAGCTCAGGCCGATCCAGACGCTGCCCTCATGCTGCGCGTGAAGGACGGCGACCGCACGGCATTCGCCGAACTGGTCGAGCGTTACAAACAGCCCGTCATCAACCTCATCGCGCGCACGATCCACGACCCAACGGAAGCGGAAGACCTGGCGCAGAACGCGTTCGTGCAGGCTTACAAGTCAGCGCATCGCTACGAAGTCACGGCGAAGTTTTCCACGTGGATGTTCACCATCGCGCGGAACCTTGCGCTGAACGAAATCCGCCGCCGCTCAAGGCACCCTGCCGATTCGCTCGATGAAACGTTTGCCGACAACGATGAGCAACCCATTCGGCAGGTGGAAGATCGGCGTCAGGGCGGCCCCACCGAGAACCTTCTGCACGGTGAATTGGTGGACAAGATCGACGAGGCGGTGAACGCGTTGCCCGACAAACAGCGCACCGCCCTCATGCTCTGCCGCGAGGATGAAATGTCGTACGAGGAAATTGCGAAGGTCATTGGTTGTACGCTTTCGGCGACCAAATCGCTGATCCACCGGGCGCGCGAAACACTCAAAGACAAATTGAAGCCGTATTTGCAAAGCGGCGTTTGGGAGGACAAATGAAACTTTCCAGCCATCCCGGTTTTTTACAGGAGGCGTTTGATGAATAACCCGATCCATGACGAATTAATCCGGCTTAGCCTCAAGCGCGAGCTGAATAATGAGGACCGCGCCCGCATCGACGCGGCGCTCGCGGCTCATCCGGAGTTGCGCGAGCAGTGGGAGACTGACGCTGCGCTCGGCCGCATGTTGCGTCAACTGCCCGATGCTCCGATCTCGTCCAACTTCAACTCGCGCGTGATGGAAGCCATTGAGTTGGAGGAACGCGAGACGCAGCGCGCAACGAATCGCCCACGTTGGCGCGCCTGGCTGCGCCGCGTTCAGCCGCGCATGAGCTGGGCGCTGGCGCTGGCGTTGGTATCGGCTTTGAGCGCTTACCAGTATCGTGTGCAGCAAGGCACGAAAGCTCGGGCGCAGGTCGAGCAGGCGCAATTTGTCCACGAGATCCGCAACCTGTCGCAAGACATGGTGTCGCTCCCGGGGCCGGAAGTGTTCAAGGACTTCGAAGTCATCAATCAATTTCGCCAGGTGTCGTCGGTTTCCGATGACGATCTGCTGAGGGTGTTGAGATGATTTTCGCGCGAGCGAGCATTCTGTTGTTGATCGGCATCTGCGTTGCCTCGGCGCAGCAGCCCGGGCCCGCGTTGCAACAACTGCAACCGCCCTTGCCCGTCTTCACAAACACCGGTCTGCATAGTTTTCGTCGCTTGCTCGCCATGAACGAGGCGGAACGCGAAGCGTTCATCGTCGGGCGTTCGAAGGAGGCGCAGCCGATCCTGCGCGCGAAGGTGCCGGAATATCTCGCGCTCACAGCAGAAGCTCGTGAGGCGCGGCTGCAATCGCTGGAACTGCGCGCGCTGTTGCTTCCGCTGATGTCGATGGCGGAGCCGCAGCGCACGTTGCACTTACAGACGTTGCCGCCAGAGAAGCGTAAAGTCGTTGAGGAACGTTTGCGCACGTGGACCATTTTGCCGACACCGCTGGCCAAGGACGTTTTGGAAAACGAAGCGGCGGTTCGATTCTTCCTTCAATCGCAGAGCAGCACCGAACGCGAGGCGATGCTCACCAACATGTCGCCGCAGCAGCGCGTGGAGTTGCAGAAGAGCATGGCGCGCCTGGACGCGATGCCTCCCGAGCGGCGCGAAATGGCGGTGCGCAATGTGGAACGCTACTTCGCTCTGGACGCGAAGGAGCGCGATCAAACACTGAGCGCGCTGTCCGATCGTGAGCGTGCCATGGTCACGAATGCTCTGGAACGGCTCAGCATACTTCCGCCCGAGCAGCGCGGTCCGGCTGTCGAAGGATTAAAAAAATTCAAAGGACTTTCCGCCGCGGAACAACAGCAGTTCCTGCGCGGTGCGGCGCGCTGGCAATTGATGCCGGAGAAAGAACGTCAGCTCTGGCGCGATCTCGTCACGCGCACACGAATCACACCGCCACCGCCCATGCCGCCTTCGCCCGAGATGCTGCGTCCGCGAGCGCTTTCCTCCAACGAGTGATCTGAGCGACGGGATTCCGGTTGCGTGAACACGCGACGTTGTTACCGTGCCGCCCCATGCATTTCCTGGTGACCGGCGGCGCGGGCTTCATCGGCTCGCACGTTTGCGAAGCGCTGCTGAAGCGCGGGCACGCGGTGTGGACCGTCGATGACTTGAATCCGTTCTACGATCCCGCGATGAAACGCCAGAACCTCGAAGGCGTTCGCGCGTGCGGCGGAGAATTCCATTTCATCGAAGGTGACATCACGGATCGCCCGACGATGGATCGCGTCTTTGGCGCAACGAAGTTTGACCAGGTGATCCATCTCGCCGCGCGTGCCGGCGTGAGGCCGAGCCTGGAGGAGCCGGCGCTCTATGCGCGCGTGAACGTCGAAGGCACGGTGAACATTCTCGAAGCCGCGCGGCTCAGTGGCGTGCGCAAGCTCACCATCGCGTCGTCCTCTTCTGTGTACGGCGTGAATGCAAAGGTGCCATTCTCGGAAGGCGATCCAATCTTTTCCACCATCTCTCCGTACGCCGCGACCAAGCTGGCGTGTGAAGCGCTCGGCCACACGTATCATCATGTGTACGGCCTCGACATCGCGATGCTGCGCTTCTTCACCGTTTACGGCGCGCGGCAACGTCCCGATCTGGCGATCCACAAATTCGCTCGTCTGCTCCGCGCGGGAAAACCGATCCCGATGTTCGGCGATGGCTCGACCGCGCGCGATTACACGTACATCGATGACATCCTCGGCGGTGTGCTCGCCTGCACGGAGCGTGAGTTTGGTTTTGAAGTTTTCAACCTTGGCGAGTCGCACACGGTGACACTCGCGCGCCTGATCGAAGTGTTGCAGGACGCGCTCGGTATCAAAGCGGTGATCGATCGTCAGTCTTTGCAACCGGGCGATGTTCCGATCACGTACGCGAACATCAGCAAGGCGCAACGCACGCTCGGTTACGCCCCCACGACACAGATCGAGCAAGGGATAGAAAAGTTCGCGCAGTGGTTCCGCGACACGCGTTGAACGACGCATCGGGCGAGTGCCGGTTTCGCGCACCGGGATTGCGACGAAGTTTGGCATCATGTCGCGACAACTCCTGCCGATAGTTCTCATGGCTCTCACGCTGCGAAGAAACCGGCAGTGACCCGATACCGAAAAATAAAGCAGCGACTAACTTGACGTGGTTCACGTGCTGGCCGACAAGGCACGGCGCGTTTACGCAAAATTTTGTTGGAGTATGGAGAAAGAAAAAAAATCAGAGCCCGTCTCGAATCGCACTCGTGCGACGGCGGCACAAATTCTTGGCGGCGGTGGCGGCAACGCCGGAAAAACTGCGGCGGCGAACGGAAACATTCGCGTGCCTGCGAAATGGAGCAGCCATTATGAATCGTTAGTCTCGGCGCAAACGCAGATCCTTCGGCACAAGGACAACCACGCCGACATGGCGAAGGAGGAGCAGGCGGCGTTCAGCCTTCACATGGCGGATGCGGGCACCGATGAGTTCGACCGCGACTTCGCGCTCAGCCTGATGTCGTCGGAGCAAAACGCGCTTTTTGAAATCGAGCAGGCGCTCACGCGTATGCGCAATGGCACGTACGGCGTGTGCGAAGTCACTGGCGAGGAGATTGAGGCCGAACGGCTCGCGGCCGTGCCGTGGGCCCGTTACTCCACGCAGGCGCAATTGGAACTTGAAGCGTCAGGCTCGGTCCATCGCACACAGTTCGGGCGCCGCGGCAGTCTCACCACTTCGGAGTCTTCGACTGCCAGCGACGACGATGGCGACGAAGCCGAGGCGCCCGCGGCAAACGCGCCTTCCGGTTCCTGACGCAGCAAAAATTTTGCACCACGCGCGAAGTGTTTTTGCCACACTTTGCGCGTGACTGTTTTTCAGCAGCGCCTGGTTCGGCCCGGCAACCGATGGTCAACCGTTCTTCTGCTTTGCCTCGGCATCGCGTTCTCCACATCGGCTGCGACGCTCACACGATTGCGCTACAACAATCCTGGATTGATCGTGGACCTAGGCGTCGGCCTCTGGGCCTGGCCAGTTCCTTGCGATGCTGACGGCGACGGCGATAACGATTTGATCGTGGCGTGTCCTGATAAGCCGTACAATGGCGTCTTGTTTTTTGAGAACACGACCGACTCAACACGCACCAACAAGATGCCCGCCTTCAAGGCGGCGCGGCGTCTTGGAAAAGCAGCGCACTACGTCACGCCCAGTTACGTCAATGGAACGCTCCGCGTGTTGACGCCGGAGACAGAGTATCCAGATTTTCTACGCACGGGTCTGGACGCGCCGAAGAAACTCGCCGCACCCACGACAAAGCAGATTCACACGACGGAGTTCAGCGACAAGCCGGGGTTCTTCAAAATCCGTCACAACCAATGGCACCTCGTTGATTACGACGGCGACGACGCTCTCGATCTCACCGTCGCGATCGAAGATTGGGCGGATTACGGATGGGACAATGCTTACGACGCGACCGGTCACTGGACCAACGGCCCGCTCCACGGCGTCATCTACATTCTTCGAAACACCAACACCACAGCGGAGGCGCGCTACGATAAACCGTTTCTCGTGCAGGCGGACAGCAAACGACTCGATGTTTTCGGTTGTCCTTCGCCCAGCTTCGCTGACTTCGATCGCGATGGTGATCTGGATTTAATCACTGGCGAGTTCCTCGATGGATTTACTTATTTCGAAAACATCGGCACTCGCGCGCGACCGCGCTACGCAGCGGGCAAGCGCCTTCAGGACGAAGCTCAGCGTGCGCTCAAAATGGATTTGGAAATGATCGTGCCGGTCCCCTTCGACTGGGACACAGACGGCGATCTTGATCTCATCGTCGGTGACGAAGACGGGCGCGTGACATTGATCGAGAACACCGGCGTGCTGAACCGCGATCGGACGCCGAAGTTTCGCGCGCCGAAATATTTTCAACAGCAAGCCGATGAGTTGAAGTGCGGCGCGCTGGCGACGCCATTCGTCGTCGATTGGGACCGTGATCGCGACCTGGACATCGTGAGCGGCAACACCGCGGGCTACATCGAACTGTTCGAGAATCTCAGCGGACCGCGCGTTGCAGAACCGAAGTGGGCAGCGCCGCGGCGTCTCGAAGTGGATGGCAAACCGTTTCGCATCATGGCCGGTACGAACGGAAGCATCCAGGGTCCAGCGGAGGCGAAGTGGGGTTACACCACCTTGAACGTCGCGGATTGGGACGGCGATGGTTTGCTCGACATCGTTTTCAACTCGATCCTAGGTCGAGTTGAGTGGCTGAAGAATCTGGGCACACGTGAATCGCCGAAACTCGCAGCGCCGCAACCGATCGAAGTCACATGGACCAGCCCGCCGCCGGCGCTCGCATGGGGTTGGATGAAACCGCAAAGCGCTGCGCTCCTCACTCAATGGCGCACGACGCCGCTGGTCTATGATTTCAATCGCGACGGCTTGCCCGACCTCGCGATGCTCGACGTGGAGGGATTTCTCACGTTTTTCGAACGTGCGGAGCAACAGGGCGTTCGAGTTCTGCGGCATCCGCGCCGCGCGTTCGTGGATGAAAGCGGCGCACCGATTCAACTCACAAGCAAGCGCGCCGGTGGGAGCGGGCGTCGCAAGCTTTGCGTGACTGACTGGAACGGCGATGGCCGTTTCGATCTGTTGCTGAATTCCTCGAATTCCGACTTGCTCGAACAAGTGACGGCGCGCGACGGCAAGTGGTTCTTCAAACGCGCTGGTTCACTCGCGAAGCAGAACATCGAAGGTCATGATGTCAGTCCGGCGGTTGCTGACTTCGACGGCGATGGCGTGCCGGACTTTCTCGGCGGCGCCGAGGACGGACATTTTTATTTCATGAAGAATCCACGCTCGAAGACGCCATGAAGGTTTCGCTCGGCCTGGATTTCGGAACGGAGAGCGTTCGCGCGTTGCTCGTGGATTTGCGCGGACTCGAACGCGCGGTAGCCGTCGTGAAGTACCGTCACGGCCAGATCACGAAGACGCTTCCGGGCACGGGGAATACATTGCCGCCAGAGTTCGCGTTGCAGCATCCCGGCGATTGGATTGAGTCAGCAGCGAAGGCGGTGCGCATCGCTTTGCGCGAGAGTGCGTGCGCTGGCGACGTGATCGGGATCGGCGTGGACTTCACGAGTTGCACGATGTTGCCCACGCTGGCAGACGGAACTCCGCTCTGCCTCACAGACCAGTGGCGCGATGAGAAGTTCGCCTGGCCGAAACTGTGGAAGCATCACGGCGCACTGTCGCAGGCAGCAACGATCAACACTTTCGCGACGAAGCGTAAGGAATCATGGCTGGCCCGATATGGCGGTGTGATCGGTCTCGAGTGGTTTTTCCCGAAAGTGCTGGAAACGCTCGATCGCGCCCCGCGCATTTATGACGCTGCGGAAGTGTGGCTTGAAGCCGGCGATTGGTTCGTGTGGCAACTCGTCGGCGGCAGTGCGCACGACCTGCCTCGTTCCACTTGCCAGGCGGGCTACAAAGGGATGTGGAGTCGCGAAGAAGGATTTCCATCGCAAAGCTTTTTCAAAGCGCTGCATCCAAAGCTGGAGAATGTCGTGGCAGAAAAAATGCCGGGCCGTTTCGTCGCTCCCGGAGTCGCTGCCGGTGCTCTCACTTCTGCGATGGCGAAGGAGTTTGGATTGCGCGAAGGCACACCGGTGAGCGCGTCCATCATCGATGCGCACGCTGGTGTGCCGGGCGCAGGCGCTGACGAACCAGACACGCTCGTGATGGTGATGGGGACGAGCAGTTGTCACATGCTGAACTCGCGCGCGAACAAGCTGGTGCCGGGCGTCGCGGGCGTGGTGCGCGATGGAATTCTCCCGGGCTTTTACGGCTACGAAACAGGACAGGCCGCGGTTGGCGATGCGTTCGACTGGGCGCGTCGCATCGTCGGCGAAAAAAACTTCGACGCGTTGAACAAACGCGCGCTCGATCTCGCACCGGGTGCTGATGGTGTGCGTTGCATGGATTGGTTCAACGGATGTCGCACGCCGTTGATGGATGGTTCGCTGGCGGGCGCTTTCACCGGCCTCAAGCTGCATCACGGCCCGGAGCATTTGTTTCGCTCTGTGCTGGAAGCGAGCGCATGCGGCCTGCGTTGGATTGTGGAAACGCTGCGCGACGGCGGCGTTCCGGTGCGCCGGTTCATTGCGACCGGCGGATTGCCACATCACAATCCTGCCTTCGTCCAACTCTGCGCGAATGTGCTCGGCGAACGCATCGTCATCGCGCCGTCCACGCAAGCCTCTGCGCTGGGTTCAGCGATTCTGGGTGCGGTGGCGGCGGGAGCTTTTCGCGATGCCGGCACGGCGATCCGAGCGATGGCAAAGCAGCGAGACGTCCCCGCGCGGGTATATCTTCCGGAGCGTAGCGCGGTCCGTGCTTACGAGAAAGTTTACGCGGACTATCGTCGGCTGGCAGAAGTTCTAGGAGGAACAGTTCCATGATCACGCGACTTAAACCAAAACACGCTTACCTCATCGCCAATGGCGACCTGCGACTCTCCGCGAACCAGAAGTGCTGGCCGGAACAGGCGAAGATGGAAGCCGCTCTCATCGCCGCCTTGCGCGTCGAAGGTTGGCGCATTGTTCGAGGGCATGGATTCGACAAGGCGAAGCAGCACGGCTTCATCGATTCGCAAAAGATGGGACTCGAGGTTTTTCGCCAGCTCGATCGGGACCCGCCGCTCATTGTTGCTGAGTCCGTGTGGCAATATTCGCATCACCTGCTCGGCGGTTTGATGACGCATCGCGGCCCGATCCTGACGGTCGCGAATTGGAGCGGCACATGGCCTGGGCTCGTTGGCCTGTTGAATCTCAATGCGTCACTCACCAAGGCAGGCGTGGCCTATTCCACGTTGTGGAGCGAGCGCTTCAACGATTCTTTCTTCCGCAATGGCCTTCGCGAATGGCTCACGACCGGCGCGATCACGCACGATCAATCGCACGTGCGCGATGTCGCGTTGCTCAAACTTCCTGAAGCGGATGTGCAGATCGGCCGTGAGTTCGCGCGCGGCTTCAAACGCGAAAAAGTGATCATGGGCGTCTTCGATGAAGGCTGCATGGGAATGTTCAACGCGATCATTCCCGACGACCTCTTGCACGCGACGGGCGTGTTCAAGGAGAGGCTGAGCCAGTCCACACTTTATGCCGCGATGCAAATGGTCGGCGAGGAAGAGGAGCGCGCCGTGCTGAGCTGGTACAAAGGGCGCGGACTGAAGGTCAACTTCGGCACTGACCCGGCGACTGAACTCACCGAGTCGCAGGTGCTCCAACAATGCCGGATGTACATCGCCGCGCTTCGTCTCGCCGACGAGTTCGGCTGCGCGACGATCGGCATTCAATACCAGCAAGGACTCAAAGACCTGGCGCCCGCGAGCGATCTCGTGGAAGGCACGTTGAACAATCGTGATCGGCCGCCCGTGCGAAGCGCGGATGGCCGCCGCGTGTTGTTCGATGGCGAAGCATTGCCGCACTTCAACGAGGTCGATGAATGCGCGGGACTCGATGGACTCGTGACGTATCGGCTCTGGCGTGAGCTGGGCTTCGCGCCGGAGAACACGCTGCATGATCTCCGTTGGGGCCAGCACTTTCGTGGTGATGGTATTGACGATTACGTTTGGGTGCTGCTGATCAGCGGCGCGGCGCCACCCGCGCACTTTATCAGCGGATGGAAAGGGGCATCGAGCGAACGTCAGCCTTCGATGTATTTCCGTCTCGGTGGCGGAACCTTGAAAGGCATCAGCAAGCCCGGGCACATCGTTTGGAGCCGTGTCTTCGTGATGGGAGGCAAACTTCATTGCGACATCGGGGTCGCCAATGTCGTGTTGCTTCCGCAGAAAGAAACCGAACGGCGCTGGCGCGAGACGACGCCGCAGTGGCCGATCATGCACGCTGTGTTTCCCGGCATCTCACGCGACCAGATGATGGCGCGGCACAAGTCGAATCACATTCAAGTGGTTTACGCACCAAACGAAAAGCAGGCGCACCGTGCGGTGCGCATCAAGGCGGCGGCGCTGACCGAGCTTGGGATCGAAGTTCATTTCTGCGGCGAAGTCCGGCTTCATTGAGAGCGAATCCTCCCGCCAGTCAGCACTTGGCGTCCGCCTGGGAAGCGGGATAATGGCGGAAATGAAATCACTGCTGCGCATCTTGATCGGCGTGTTGCTGCTCGGACTTGCCGGGCTGGCTTACCTGAACTGGCGCACGAGCGTGCAACTCGGCGCGGAGAACGAACGGTTGCGCGCCCAACTCGCGGCCAATGACGCAGCAGCGCAGCCCACAGCTTCCAACGACGCGGAACTCGAGCGATTACGCGCGGAGTCAGCGCAGCTCGCGAAACTGCGCGGCGAAGTGATGCGACTGAGAGCGGCATCCAATGATCTCGTGAAAGCGCGCCAGGCGGAGCAGCAATTGCGAACGGAGATCCAGCAACTGCGGGCCGCTTCAGCAAGTGCAGCGGCTTCAACCGGAACGCCCGCAAACCATCAACCCGTAGCTGCCGGTTACGTCACCCGAGACCAGTTCGCCTTCGCTGGATACGGCTCGGCGGAAGCGTCGCTCAACTCGATGCTCTGGGCGATGCGCCAGGGACAATCGGAAGCACTCCTCTCCGCGCTGTCACCCGACATGCAGGCTGAGATGCGGAAGAAATGGGAAACGGAGAACAAGTCGCCGGAGCAAGTCACTGCGGAAATGACGGTCGAAGGACAACGGCTGCAAGGCATGCAGGTCCTTCAATCGGCGCAGCAGGCCGATGGCAGCGTGTTGTTAACAGTGCAAATGGATCAGACCCGGAATGACGGGACGCTCAAACAGAACCAGCAGAAGATGATTTTCCAGCAGGTCGGGAACGAGTGGAAACTCTCACCCAAAGCTCCGAAGTGATCGGTGACCGCGCGCGCCTACGCAAGCCGCGATGCGTTGACACGCGTCAACCCGTCACGGGCGCAGACGGTAAAATCGCTGCTCATTCGTCGGCATGACGGTGAAGGGTGCGGGAGCCGTAACCTTCGTCCAAACGCCTGTGACCGTGCTGGCTTCTTCAAGCGTGTAAGCGCTGTCGCCCCACGAGAGAACAAATCCTCCCCCGGGGCCGGCCGGCTCGCGCCAGATGTGTTGTGGAGGTCGAGTGACGACGCTCGCGCTAAGCGAGAAGTCGAAGCTCGCGTCCGAGCTGGGCGGGTCAAACTGATGCAACTCGACCGCTACGATGTTCGTGCCGTTGACGAGGTTTGTTGCCGAGATGGTCGCGGTATCAATGGAATTGTCCCCCGGCGCGCTGCCAAGAGCGTTTGCATACGTGCTGTAGCTGATAGTTCCCGCCGGCATGCTGCTGCTGCGGAATACTTCCTTGCCGTTGATGTAAACCACCGCGCCGTCATCGCGCAGCATCCACATGGAAAGCGCACCGAGGGTTTCAGCGTTCGTAATGTTGAAGGCGCGGCGGAAATAGAACGTAGTGACGGAAGCCGTCATTGTTACGTTGCTCCGCGCGATTCTTGTCGTCTCGTCTGCGGGGTTGTCGCCAAACCCGAGCTGCGCAGCGCCGTTGGACCAGCCACTGTCATTGAACTCCGGCTCGCGCCACGCTGTCCCGAGATCCACGCCTTTGTCATGATACTTCCATGTGGCTCCAGCGCTGATGAACGGCGCGACACCGACTTGGTTGAGGT
>DATHEW010000635.1:0-3209 GCA_035318425.1 Candidatus Acidiferrum sp.
GCGTATTCCCATTCGCTACTGTCGGCAG
The DNA here is from genome assembly GCA_035318425.1 of Candidatus Acidiferrum sp. Classification (GTDB taxonomy): domain Bacteria; phylum Verrucomicrobiota; class Verrucomicrobiia; order Limisphaerales; family SIBH01; genus JANNGC01. Next base: position 29 of record DATHEW010000635.1, read on the forward strand.
CCGTTTGCCTTTCCATGGCGCGTACGCTTTTGCTGCGAACCAGGAAACGTGCGTGACCGGCGCATTTACCAACACGTTCGTGGCGGGCTCAAGATCCTCGGCCCAGGATTTGAGATAATCTTCATCCCCGAAAAGACGTTTCACCTGCGAGCGTTGCCATTTCGGTTTACGCGAACGAAATCAAGGAACTCGCCGTTCGTCACAGGAATCACATCGAGGAGGAACGCGGGCACCGGAATTTGTTTTGGCTCCTTCTTGGTGTGAAACAGAGGAGCGTAATGGCCAGCGGGCACCAGAACCATTCCGTGCGGGACCGTCTTATTCTCCATGTCTTTGGCCGAGACGGCAGAAAGAATGCACAGCATGACAAGAGCAATTATTGCGGAGAGCCGCACATTTGAAGTGCGGTGACTTGTCACCGCCGTTTCCGCTTGGCCGACTTGTCGGCCAAGCAGAGTCGCGGTATAAAGGAACGATCCAGCGTGCGCTGCGCCATGCCGGGAATTGGAAATCGCGCGAATGCGCGGCGCATGTCGCCGCCGGGATCGCCCGTTTGCAGACGGCGCGCAAGAATCACGTCGAGCGCTGTGCCTGAGACAACGCCCAGTTGCCCGCGCCAAGCGCCAGTTGGAAACTCCGGCGCTCATGCCGCCCTGGATAATTATCGGATGCGACATGAGATATTCATTCGGCCCAAACCATAGGGGTGAGAAAGAGAGAACGCCTTTGACACTCATCAAGTCTTCTCCGGGAACTCGCCTGAAGCCGCGTTCCCTTAGACACGATGCTTCGGCGAAGGTGTTCCACCGGGATTTGATGCGCGTCAAAGCCGTTCGAGCGATAAGAGAGGCATGAACGAAAAGGGTCACATCGATCCGTCCCCATCACATCCGGTGCGCGTGCCGGTGCTGAAAGTGGACGCGCATTTTGACTCCGATCAAGCTTTGACTCGTTCTCGCTTGCGACAGCACGTCAGTCCGATTGATTCTATTGCAACAGCCAGTCCTAATATGCCGCCGCTTTCGAAATTCAAACGGTTCGACGTGCGCCCGCTCCTCCAGCGCGGAGCGGAGCCATTGGCTGAAATTCTTCAGCGAGTGAAGTCACTCGCTGCCGAAGACGGCCTCATCATCATTGCGCCGTTCCTGCCGTCACCGCTCATCGAGTCGCTCGGCAGCCAGGGGTTTGCTTCCAAGGTCGAACATGGCGAGCGCGGCACGTGGTTTGTTTACTTCTGGCGCGAGAAGGAATAGATCCCTCTCGCGCATGACGACCACCGTATCCGAATTCAGGCGCGTCGCGATAGCCAACGCGCTGCGCGGCTGCCAACTCTTTGCCGGCATGTCGTCGATGGAGTTGAACCCCATCGCCGAGATCACTTCGATCAAGACGGTCGCCAAGGGCGGTTACTTGTTTCACGAAGGCGATCCGTCGTTCGGCTTTTACATCGTGCAAACGGGTGCCATCAACCTGCATCGAGTCAACGCCATCGGGAAGGAGCAGGTCATCCATGTATTCCGCGCGGGCGAATCCTTTGCCGAAGGAACGCTCGGCACGGACAAGGGGTACCCGGCCGATGCGCGCGCCGTTGAAGCATCGCAAGTCCTGCTGGTGCAAAAGACGGGCGTGCTGGCGCTGCTGCGGCGGCATCCGGAACTCGCGTTGCGCATGCTCGGATCGATGAGCGCGCACCTGCGCATTCTCGTGGGCCAACTCGAAGACCTCACGCTCAAGGATGTCGAGACCCGTCTCGCCAATTGGCTGGTGAAGCGTTGTCCCAATGCCGCCAGCGACAAGCCCGTGAACATCGAATTGCCCATGACGAAGCGTGTCCTCGCGGCGGAAATCGGCACCGTGAGTGAGACGTTCTCGCGTACGCTTGCCCATTTCCGCGAACAGAAACTGATCGCTGTGAAGGGCAAGACCATCACCATTCTTTCTCCGGTCCGGCTCACTGCGTTGCTGAAAAAGAATCTCGGGGAATGAATTTGAGCGCCGGCATCGGTAGCCGTTCGAGGGAGCGAGCCGGTTTGCTCTTCCGAAAGAAATGTTGAACCCGGCGTATTGTGTAGATACCGTACCTACATGAAAACGGCCAAGCTGTTCAGCACAGGCGGATCGCAAGCAGTGCGGCTCCCCAAAGAATTCCGCTTCGAAGGCGATGAGGTTTTCGTCGAGCGGGAAGGCGATACCGTAATCCTGAAGCCGAAGACCAAACGCCACTGGCCCAAGAACTTCTTCGCTTCCATTCACATCCGCGACCCGAAGTTCAAACGCCTCCCGCAAGGGAAATTGCCGATCATTCGCGACCTGTGATCTACCTTCTCGATACAGACACTTGCATCGCGGTGCTGCGCAAGAAACCCACCGTACTTGCGAAGCTCCAAGCGCTCAGTCCAGACGATTGCGGCATTTCGTCGATCACGGCCTTCGAACTGTTCGCCGGGGTTGAAAAGGCCCGTGACCCGAAAGCGGAACGAGCCAAGCTCGACCAATTCTTCTCGGTAGTGGACGTGTTGAATTTCGAAGAAGCCGCTGCGGCCCAAGGAGCAACGGTCCGAGCGAAACTTGAGAAAGCGGGCACACCGATTGGCCCCTACGATTTATTGATTGCCGGTCACGCGCTCGCTCTGGGCGTGATACTGGCGACGGGCAACACGGACGAATTCAAGCGTGTGCCGGGCCTGCGTCTCGAAACGTGGACGTGATCTCCGCTCGCCTGAGAAGAAATGAAGCCGTCGCCCGCGCGCTGTTCCTCGCCTCCCTGTATTATCTTCCCGCGGTCTATGCACTGATGTTGTTGTGCAGAAAAAGCTAAGACAAAACTGTCGCAAGGCACAACTTCACTCGCGCTCACCGTGCTGCCGCAGCACGTGACACTCAAGACGGAGCGCTTCGACGAAGCTTGATCTGAGTCAAGAAGCGGGAACCCGCTGCACAGTCAAATTGGGCAGATTCGCGACACCTCCGCGCGCACGTGCGCGCCACAATGGTGTCCGGCCGGGAAAATAATGCGACAACTTCAGCGGAAACAACACGCGTGTGGACGCTGGAACCTGGCGACGGCATTGGTGATGGCGACAATTGCTTTCGCGGCGGCACACGCCGCACAGATGCCGTCACTTGAACGGGCCAATTGGATTTGGTCGGCGCAGTCCAATTCGGAGTGCGCGCTGCGGCA
>DATHEW010000636.1:0-4262 GCA_035318425.1 Candidatus Acidiferrum sp.
CGTCTATTTTCCGAACGGTGCGATCCAGCCGAACTGGTGGCCCAAGGGCGAAGGCAAAGAGTTCGAGCTGAACCGCACGATGCAGCCGCTCGCGCCGGTGAAGCATCAGCTCCAGGTCCTCGGCGGCATGGATCACGTCAACGCCACGCCCGGTCCCGATGGAGCAGGGGACCATGCCCGTGCGAGCGGGACATTTCTCACCGGCGTGCGCGTGAAAAAAACGGCGGGCTCCGACATTCGCGCCGGCGCGTCAATCGACCAGCTTGTCGCTCAACAGGTGGGACACCTCACGCGTTTTCCTTCCCTCGAACTTTCATGCGATGCAGTGCGCAAATCCGGTAACTGCGATTCGGGTTATTCCTGCGCTTATCAGTACAATCTTTCGTGGCGCTCTCCGAGCACGCCAGTCGCGCCCGAGCCAAATCCGCGTTTGCTCTTCGAGCGACTGTTCGGTGCGGGCAGTCATGGCGAGCGCGCTGAAAGTTTGATGCGCCGCCAGCAGCAACAGCGTTCCATTCTTGATTTCGTCATCGACGAAGCGCATTCGCTCGAAGGTAAACTCAGCTATCGCGACAAGCAGAAGCTCGACGAATATCTCGTCAGCGTGCGCGAGATCGAACAGCGCATCCAGAAGGCCGAGCGCTTCGGCAAAGCACCGGACCCACAAATCGTCACGCCGGACGGCGTCCCGGCGGGATTCGAGGATTACATCCAGGTCATGTTCGACATGCTGGTGCTTGCGTTCCAAACCGACTCGACGCGCATCGCGACATTCCTGCTCGCGAATGAAGGCAGCAACCGCGCCTTCCCCGAGATCGGCATCTCCGAGGGTCATCACCATCTCACTCATCACCAGGGCAAGACCGAGATGATTGACAAGGTTGCAGCCATCGACCTGTTCTACATGCAGCAGTTCGGGAAGTTTCTAGAGAAGATGGAGCGCACGAAGGACACGGACGGCAAATCGCTCCTGCACAACTCGATGATCGTTTACGGCAGCGGCAACTCGGACGGCAACCGCCACACGCACACCAATCTTCCCGTGCTGCTCGCCGGCGGCGGCGGCGGCACATTGACGCCGGGACGATTCGCGAAGTTTGACCGCGTTCCCATGAGCAACATGTTGCTCGGCATGGCTGACCGCATGGGTGCGAAGAAGATCGAGCGCCTCGGCGATTCCACGGGCCGGTTGGACGCGATCTAGCCCGTTCGGCGCGCGATGAAGTCGCTGACCGAATATCTTTGGTTCAAAGTGCCGTCTCGCCGCGGTTTCATCAACATCACCACCACGATCGAGGAACTCGTTCGCAAGAGCGCGGTGAAAGAGGGTCTCTGTCTCGTGAACTCTTGCCGTAGATCGTCCCGTAAATCACGCTCGGGGACTGCCATCAACATTGTAAAGTTTAGCGGTCGAGTGGTGCTCTTCTGCCAGCGATGCCACGCTTCGCCAACCGGCGTGACTGCCGCCCCGAGTTCCTTTCCAATCTTTCGGTAGGATTCGCTCAAAGCGGTTTGATCATCAGGTGTGCTCGCCCGCGCCTCTGTCATGAGGAATATGGTCAGTCATTCCGAACGATCGATGCGCGGCCCGAAGAAGAATGTTACGAAACCAGAATCCGAATGCGACAGAGTTGCTCATCCAGTCGATTCGGGGAAACCGGCACGGCTGTGCGGAGTTCCTGCGCGAAGAGCGACACTTTGAACTCCTCGATCAACCAGCGGAATTCCTCGACTGCTTGTCGCGCCTCCACTGAACCCATCTTCGTCAACGTGAGTTGCTTCAACGCCTGAGTAAATGGCGTCAATTGATCGGCGCGTTCACGATCCTTGGCAGGATTCAGCGCAGCTCGCTCGGCACGAATGAACAGCGCCTTCAAGTAACGCACAAGGTGTGGCAGGCGCTCGAACGTAACGCTTTCCAGGAAACGCGGAGGAAGCAGACTGGCAAGTTCCGCAGCCAGCGGGTTGCTTATGGCGGCAGCGGGTGCGCGAACCAGTGTGCTCAGTTGACTGAAGTCATTGAACGATTTCGGCTTTAGCGTGACGGCGGTGGCGGGCATCGCTGCGCTGAGGCGCTGGGCAACCTGTTGCCTCTGCTGCAGAATCGCGGAGACAGTGTCGATAAGCCGCGGCGCCAGTCCGGGAAGTCTTTCGCGCGCGTGAGCAACCGCACGCTCGAATTGCTGCTGTGTCACGGGTAGCGTCGCTTCGCCAGGCAACAGGTAGCCCTTCAGGTTTTCCAGCGCCGTCTCTTGCAGTTCTTCCACGCTGCCTAGCGGCGCGTAGGGCGGACCGAGCTTGCTCAACGCGCGCAGGTCTTTTTCGATCCAGCCGAGATCTTTCTGGATGGCGAGTTCGACGAGACGGCGTAATCCGATAGCGCTCTGCTCGCGTGACACTTCCGGCGTGCGAAAGAGGCGCACGTTCACATTGCCCTCCACGAATTCGAGCCCGGGCCACGCGTAAAGCGGCAGTCCAGGCCCTTCGCTCACGGTGATACGCTCCGGCAGGTCGGCAAAACTCCAAGTCGTAATTCCGAAGCGTTCCCATTGTTGCGCCGCGCGTTGCCAAGCCTGCGGCTCTTTCGCCGGAACGATCGGCACCTGTTGGAGTTGGTCGCGCAAGACATTCAGATCGCGTCCGGCAGCAACGATTTTCTCGTTGCCGCCAATCACTTCCACGCGCGAGCGCAAGTGCATGGGCAGCGCATCCGCCGGCCAGTCGCTCGCCTTCAACTCGACGCCGTAGCGTTGAGTAAGAAAGCGCGCGAGCTCCGAGAGCAGCGAATGGCTGGAGGGCCGAAAGTCGCGCACGATCTCGGTGACCTTCGGCGGAAACGGCATCAGCTCACGACGAATGGATTTCGGCAGCGCGCGCAACAACTCCGCGATCTTCTCCTCGCGTAATCCCGGCACAGCCCACTCCAGCCACGCAGCCGAGGCCGTATGCACCACGGTAAAGGGCAGCTTTATGGTGACGCCATCATGTTCCTCGCCGGGCGCATAAGCGTAACTGACGCCAACAGGTTGACCATTTACATGGATCGCGTCTGGAAAGGCGCTCTCGTCATACAGGATCGATTTATCACCAACCAGGTCCGCTTCAGTCGCGCATAGAAAATCTGCCTCAGTGTGATCGCGAAGCAGTCGGTTTAACTCATGGATCGACGAAATGTTTTCAAGGCGCCTGGCGTAGAACTCGAATAATCGTTGGTCCACGTCGCCGAGGTCGTAACGGCGCACGCGCGTTTGCCAGTTCTCGATCTTCTCTCGCACCGCGCGATTGTGTTCCAGAAAGCGATACGTTGCGGGCAATGGACTTTCTCCTTGGTCGGTCACGAGTTCGTTCTGAATCGCCTCGCGCGCGTTTTCCGCGACGCGCATTCGTCCGGTAGTCTGTGTTGGAACCCAATTCTCTTCGACGAGCGCCGCGCGAATGAATATCTCCGTGGCCTCTTTCGCGTTGATGTTTCCGTACGCCACTTTGCGCCGCTGCACTTCCAGGCCATGCAACGTGGCGACCTCTTCCGCGAGCACACGTCCCGCCTCTGGACTCCAATGCGGATTCCGATGCGTGACTTTGCAGACGTGTGGGGCAAGTTGGAAAATCCATTGAGGGTCAATGCCCGCCAGCGTTCGCGCGAAAAGCTGCGACGTCTCGACGATCTCGCCCGCGACAATCCACTGCTGCTGGTTTGTCTTCGGCTTGGGCACCGGTGTTTTGCCACCGCGCGCGCCGGGCTTTTTCGCAGGCACGCCGCGCTCATAGATCACGGAACCGGGGAAGAGTGCGAGCGGGCGATTGCCCGCGCCTTTGTATACGTTGCGCTCCTCGCGCGTCGCTACGTGTCCGATGAGTCCGGCGAGAATGGAACGATGAATTGCCTCGTAAGCAGCATTGCTCTCGTTGAGCCGCACCGTGCCGAGTTCTTCGAGCGAATCGTGGAGTTGCGCGTAAAGGTCCTGCCACTCGCGCATGCGCAGGTACGAGAGGAAATGTTGGCGGCAAAATTTGCGGCGCTGACTTTGTCCCCGCAGCTTTTCCCATTCGTCGTGGACTGCGTTCCAGATGTTCAGCAGCGCGAGGAAGTCGGACTTCGGATCGCTGAAGTGTTTGTGCGCGGCAGCAGCGGCGTCCTTTTGATCGAGCGGACGTTCACGCGGATCCTGAATGCTCAGACCCGAGGCGATGATGAGCAACTCGCGCGTCGCGTGCTCGCGTTGCGACTGAAGCAACATGCGGCCGAGCGTCGGATCAATGGG
>DATHEW010000637.1:0-4286 GCA_035318425.1 Candidatus Acidiferrum sp.
ATACCTCGGAGTTACCGGCGATGCTGGCATCCGATCTATCGGCGACCTGATTCAGGTACATGAGAAGCTCGGTGTTATCTCCGCCACTGGCAATGAGTGGGAGTTCGATCCTCTCGCCGCCCGCATTCTGCTCAGCGCATGAGCGAAATCTGGAATCTGCCTGGCCCGTTGAAATTCCTCCGCGCCGTTGCCGAAGACCTTCGCAGCGGGGTGAACGTTACCATGGTTTTCCCTGACCATGCTCCTGATGGCTGGATTACCCACTTGCGAATAATGCTCTTGGACAGTTTGCCTCGACTGGACCATGTCGCTTGTGACGGTAAACCACCAATCCAGTTGCTCCACCACCATCTCGGTCTTGGTGAGCCCTCGCAGCGCGCTACCGTCGCCGACCTGTGTAACTGTAAGAACTTCTCAGGCCGCCTGCTCTACGTCTCGTTTACCTCCAGCGAACCATGGAAGGCTTGGCGCTCCTTCCTCGAACAATACGAGGACGCCTGCCGGCATTTTTCTTTGTCCGAGCGGACATTGTTTATTGCGAGCATCTCCGGCGATCTCGCGGAACATGCGCCAAAACCCGCCAATCTACTTCGCGTCTACGATTGGACCGACCGCGTCGATGGCTTGGATGTCCGGCTTCACGCAGCGAATCTGCTCTCATCCGTTTCCCTCCCAGCTTGGCAACGAAATCTCGCTGTTTCGTTGCTTGCTGAGCTTGCCCTCTGGGATCCAATCGTTTGCGCCGAGGGTGCGTCGCGATCATTGGAAGAATTGGTTGAGCCAGTTTCCTGGCTCGCGGACATCGCACGTTCTCGAAATTGGCCCGAGAAGCTGGACCTAAAATCGCCGCAAGCATTGCGCCACGGTATTCGCCAGCCGTTTGAAGGTATTCAGCGCATCCATTCCGCCTGGCTTGCGCTCGCTTCACGCCACGACACCCTGGAGGAGCGGGTTTGGAACGCCCAAGTCAGAGCCCTTTTTCCCATTCTTGAACGACACCGTCGCGCTCTGATCAAGAAATACGGCAGCATGCATTTGTTTAAGGTGCCTTGGATAACTCGGATTGCCCGTATCGAGCACATCGAAGATCTGGAGTTAAACCACATGGCCGACCAAATGAGGAGCCAGAACAGCGCCGGTTTGCGCTCCATCTGCGATTTCGTATCCTGGCTGCGCGACCTCCGCAACGACTTGGCCCACCTCAAACCAATCCCTGCGTCCCGCCTGCTTGATCCTCGCTTCACCGACCGAATGTCACATTTCCTCTCCGTGGACGACCTCTGAAGCCTTCTCACGTACTTGCTGCTCCGAACAGCTTAGGAGCACGATGCCCCCGCCGCTTCCGACGCCTGTTTTAGCGCTTTGATCAGCGAACTTTTCATTCTTTCGGCCGGAGCGCCCATTACCTCAATCGTACGCGGGTGCCACGCGACGACGATCTGACGGGACAGCGGCGTGAGCGCGGCGTCTTCCACGACAATGTGCTTTGAGGCCGAAGAGCCTTTCCACGTTTGCATTGGTATCACCGCGGCAAAAGCGCCCGTCTCCACAGCCGCCACGCACTGCGGGATCGTGTTGTACGTCAACTCCGGCACAAAATCTCCCCCCAGCTTCCGCGCAAGGTCGCGCAACTTTTTCATGAGTTGCCCGTCGCCGGAGATCGCGGCGTGCGGACACTGTAAGAGCGCTTCCTTCAACGATGGGCGGCGAAACGCCGCAAGACTTCGCGGTACGAAAATGGCGTACCGGAGTTTACAGATCTTCTCGCATCGAAGTGGGCGCTCAACGCCGTCGTCCCTAAGCAAACCGAATTCGATTTGCAGTTCCTTCAACTGCTCAACGATGTCGCGCGTGCGCAAACTGCTGAGTGACAAGTTCAACACGCCGCCGTTCTGACGCATCATCCCAATTGCGGGCACCAGAATGGATTGGGTCAGACTGTCACCCGAGCCGATCCGGAACTTTGTGACGATTCCCGCCGCATGCGCGCGAAAGGCGCGCAACCCGAGAAACTGTTCACGCGTGACACGGGCGAGTGACTCGCCAGCGGGCGTTAGTTTGAGGGACTTACCAGCACGAACCGTCAGCTCAGTTCCGAAATATGTAGAGAGTTCCCGTAATTAGTGACTTAAACGACTTTGCCGCCCCGCGTCTCCCTTCGCCGCGCGAATCAAGCTTCCATTCTCGCTCAAGAGAATGAGCGCGTGAAGGTGATCAAGCGATAGACCGCGCGTTGCAAAGAGGTCCTCAAACATGCGTTAAACGCATGATACTTGCACCACGCATGATTGCAAGCCGGCGCGCCAACGCGCAATCTCACGTCAACAAACGAAACGAATAAGGTGACCGATCGAAAAACAGAAAGTGAAATATCAATGAGTACACTCGTCCGCACAACCATCTCCGACTCCTTCGGAATACTCATCGAACGCATCCAGCCGCTTGAATCGGAATCGGAGGCGGCACGGCAGCATTTCGCTACCATCCGCACGCGCCTCGAAACAGTGTTCAAGGTTTCCGACTGCAAAAGGATCGGCAGCTTTGCTCGCGGAACATCCATCAAAGGTTTCAGCGATACCGACCTGCTGGCGACCTTCCGGAAGTCGGAGTTCACATGGGGCGGCACGCTCATTAATTCGGATACAGCGCTGGACAACGTTCGTCGCGCTCTCATTGAGCGGTATCCATTCAGCGACATTCGGAAAGATGGCATCGCGATCGCCATCGCATTCTCGGACGGTCGGCACGTGGATGTTGTTCCCGCCATCTTTGACTACATGTACGACGGCAAATGGCCGGTGTATCTCATCCCGGACGGTGTGGGCGGCTGGATGAAAACCTGCCCAAGCCTCTACGACGCCTACCTCGATGAAGCGAATCGCCAAAGCGGAGGGAAGCTTCTCTACGTGGCGCAAATGATGAAGTTCTGGCGTGAGTGCCGCAATCCACGCATCCCCCTTTCATCCTTTCACATCGAGATGGTGCTCGCGTCCGAGCACGTGTGCAAAGGCATCAAATCCTACGCCGACTGCGTGCTGGATCTTCTGCGCAGTCTCACTCGCCGCGAGTGTCGCGCCATTCGCGACCCGTACGACATCGCCGGTAACATCCCTGCCGTCAAAACTGCGAACCAACGTGAACGTTCGCTCGCCACGGTTGTCGCTTCGCGCAACCATGCCGCGCGCGCCGTAAGTGCTGACGCGCTGGACGATATCAACGAAGCTCGGCGACAGTGGGATCTCGTGTTCAACGGCAATTTCCCATGGTAACTGGCTGCGATATTCCAGTAGTGCAGAACAGCAAGCCCGCGATCGATTTGCTTTGTGCGATTAGTGAAACCTACACACGCGCCAAAACCATCATGGCGCTTCAGTTCACGCTCACAGTCCCCGCGGCTCTCGCGAGTTCTGTTCTGATGGCATGGCAACAGGATTGGAAGATTTGGCTAACATCTTTCTCCATCAGCGTGGCACTGCTGGACGTCCTTCGTTTGCAGCGCGCACAAATCGGGCTCCGCAAACGCGGCGCCACGTTGCAACAGATGTTCGATGCCAAAGTTCTAAAACTGCCATGGCGACCGTTGCGATGTGGTTCAGTGGTGGACTCTGCCGATGTTTTTAGCGCGGCCCAAAAATTCGTTGCTCGTGCTAAATCCACAGACGGCATGAGGGACTGGTATCCAGTGGTTATCGGGAAAATTCCGATCCACCTCGCGCGTATCATCTGCCAGCACGCATCGCTTTTCTGGGATCTGCGCCAGAGAGAACACGTCCGCGGCGGCCTCACACTCATTATGGTCGCACTCGCGCTCTTTGTGTTTATCATTGCGCTTGGTCGCGGCGACACCGTGGAAGAAATGATTCTCAGCGTTTACGTACCCCTCGCCCCCGCTGTGATTTGGATTTTGCGCGAAATCCTTGCGCAGGGCGACGCGATCAACGCCGACGAGCGCGGGTTAATTGCCGCTGATCAACTCTGGAAACGTGCTTCACAGCAAGCACTCACCCCAGATGAGCTGGAGCGAGAGTCACTGCTGATTCAAGACGCCCTATTTGACAACCGTTCCCGCAGCCCTGCCGTTTTCACCTGGATTTACAACCTGCTGCGCAAACAGCGAGAGGACGAGATGCAGTATAAAGCAGCTGAAATGGTCGCTGAACTTCTCGCGACAACTTTGTCAAGGCCCCCGAAGGCAACACTGTCAACGAACTAAACACGATTTTTAACGCGATAGGACCGGCCACTACAATCGCTAGATGATATACTGTTACTATGTCTGACAAACC
>DATHEW010000638.1:0-10628 GCA_035318425.1 Candidatus Acidiferrum sp.
TTCCGCCAGCGTGTCAGGGACAGACTTCTTCGCCAGCCATGCGAGATGAAGAATTTCGATGGCGGTAAAACATTTGAGCTGAAGCTTCGGATCAAGCGTCTGCAACGCGCGCAACATTTCGACGTAATAGCTGAACGGCAACGACGGATGCAGTCCACCCACAATGTGCAACTCGGTGATGCCGATGCGCAGCGCCTCACGCGCCTTCTCGACCATCTCCTCCGTGCTCAATTGAAAACCATCGGCGTCCCGCTTCTTGCGCGCGAAGGAGCAGAACTGGCACGAGAGGATGCAATAGTTGGAGTAATTGATGTAGCGATTGACGATGTAGCTGGCGCGCTCGCCGACCTTGCGTTGCCGCACAAAATCCGCGATCGCACCGACCGCATTGATGTCCTTGCTCTCGAACAACCGCAGTGCATCCGCGTCGGAAATGCGCTCGCCCGCGACCACTTTGTCGTAGAGGTCGCGCAGTTCGGAGTGTTGCAGGTGAAAGCTCATCGCGCGCAGAGTAAGCAGTTTGGATAAGCGAATCAAACGCCGCTTAATCGAGGTTGAACCCAAAACTGCGCATTCCCGAATCACCCCTGCCGTTGGCGCGTACACAAATTCGGGACCGGCGGTGTCTTTACATTGAACGGACACAACACAGCATGAACGCTTCACGAAATCGACCGACGTTGTTGATCTCCATCGGCCTTTTGATGGCCTTGTTAGCCACTCTTTTGTGGCGATACGGGCCTGAGCACGACGCGGACAGTGTTGGCACAGCGGCGACAAGTGCGACGCAGCAGTCGAGATCAGTGGAAGGAAATTCCCGAGTGCCAGAGAAGTTGCGTATTCAACGTGCCGCGGTTGTTCCTGACCAGACGGTCGAAGAGATCGTCGCCGCAAAGCTGAAACGGTTTGCCCAATCGCGTCGTGAGATCATGCGCTCCATGGCGCGCCAAAAGAACGTGGCTGTACCCGCGTCGGTCGAACAATTCTTCGACGCTGTAGAAACGGGCGACTGGGCGCAGATCAAAGCGGCGTTCGATGCGATAAACGGGGGCGATTCATCGGCGGGCCATACCTCCAAACGATTGCCCGAGGTCGCAGCGCTTTGGGCATCCATCATCGACACGTATGGAGTGGCCGAACAAGTTCACATCTGGCCTGCGCAGAAGCTTTTGGAAATGGGCAATGCAGTGTTGAGCCAGCTTCGCCCTGGCATGGTGTATTTCGGAGGCACGGATGACGGACGTTGGGTGCCCACGCTGCTGAACGCGACGAGCGACGGCGAGCAACACATCGTCATCACACAGAACGGTTTGGCGGACGCCACTTACCTCGATTACGTCCAGTTCTTGTATGGCGATCGATTCTCGGCCCTCAGTCAGGAGGATTCGCAACGGGCTTTCAGCGATTACGTGGATGACGCGCGCAAACGTCTCGCTCACGACAAGGAATTTCCCGACGAACCGAAGCAGATTCTTTCTGGTGAAGACGTTCGGGAAACGGATGGAAAGATCAGTGTCGGCGGCATCACTGCGGTCATGGATATTAATGAGCGGTTGCTGCGCCGACTGATGGAGAAGAACCCTGACCTTTCGTTCGCGTTGCAGGAGTCGTCGCCAATGAAGGGCACATACGCCGAAGCCGTGCCGCTTGGGCCAATCATGGAACTCGGGGCGCGAGACCAGAGCACGTTCACCCGCGAACGCGCGGCGGAGTCCGCAACGTATTGGAGCACGGTGGCGGAGCAGTTGCGCGCCAATCCGGAGGAAGCAAACGGCGAGACTCCGCTGAAGTCGTATTCGAAGCTCGCGATGGGTCAGGCGAACCTTTTTGCCGAGCGAGGTTTTCACGAAGCTGCCGAGCAAACTTACCGCACAGCGCTTAACATGATGCCGAGTTACGCCGACGCGACCACGGCCCTCGCAGACCTGTTGCGACGCACCGGGCGCCGCGATGAAGCTCGCATGATTTTGGATGACTTCGTGCGCAACTATCCGGACAAACTGGATGCGCTAAAGAAGTCTCGCAGTCGAGGGAGCGTGACTTTGTCCAAAGGAGGAAACGATCAAGCCAAGTAGCGACTCGACTCGGGACTTTCAATCGTCTCGCTCTCTCACTTCGGCACGAAGTTCGCCGTGAATGTCAGGTTTGATTCTGCGACAAAGATCAGCCTGGGAGTATTGGTGACGATGCTGCCCGCCCAACCCGCGAACGCAAAGCCCTTGGCTGGTTTTGCGGTCACGCTGTAGCTCTGTCCGATCACCAGCGAGTGTCTATCCAAGTTCGGCACGACCGTTCCTGAGCCGCTCGTTTGCACCCCGACGGGCGCGGTCAGCACACGAACGAACGCCGCGGTATTCGTCGTTGAAATCAGGCCGCTGGAATCGACGGCGTAAGTTCTGATCGTGTTCGTTCCCGCCGCGAGGGTGAGGTCTGCCGTCCAGTTCGCGTAACTGTTCGTGGTCTGGGTCAGCGTCCAATCACCACCGTTCAAACTCACAAGCACGGCGGCGACTGCTGCGTTGTCGCGTGCTTTGCCGGTCGCGGTGATCACTTCAGTCATGAACCGCTGGCGCGCTCTCGGAGAGAGCAAAGTGTTGATCGGCCGGCTCACGTCGGAAAAATTGGCTACGAACTCGAGGTTGGTTTGCATCAGGAACCTCAGCTTGCTCCTATTCGTGACAACGCTCCCTGTCCATCCGGTGAACGCGAATCCCTTTCCGGCTTTGGCGATGAGATTGTAGGCCTTGCCGACGAGGAGCAATTTTCCCTCGTAATTCGGAGAAACCCTTCCTGTCCCGTTTATCTGAGTCACCAGCAGGGCCGTGATCGTGTAAAAGGGTCTCACGGTATTCGTGACGGACGCGCGACCCTCGCTGTCCACCGCGAAGGCCCGGATGATGTTGGTGCCGGGTGCCAATGACTCTTCGGCTCTCCAATTCGCCCAACCATTGGTGGTTTCGGCGAGATACCAATCGCCTCCGTTAAGCTGATAATACACAGCCGCCACGCCCAGTTTGCCGTTCGCTTTGCCACTGATGACGATTGTTTCGGTCGCCACGCGCGCATTGGCCGCTGGACTCACAATGCTCACCACTGGATTTACGTTCACGACGCGCAACACACCATCCGAACTGGCCACCTGGCCATGTGGATTGCTCACGAGGACAGAATACGCTGCCTCATCCGCACTCGACGCGTCGTTAATGGTCAGCGTGCTCGTGGTCGCCCCGGAGATTCTGCCGTCATCGGTCAAGTTGGCGTTGTTCTTTCGCCAACGATACGTCAGCGATCCAGTGCCTCCTGCCACCACGGTAAACGTCGCATGGTTGCGGTTGGTGACAGATGAGTCAGCCGGTTGCGTGATGATGAAGGGCGGGGCCTCGATCGCGAAACGAAAGACGGTACCTCCGCCGTTGGTGCCACCTTCCGAGGTTGTGCCATAAAGATTCCCGTCACTTCCCTGCATCACACCCGCGAACGGATTTGCTCCATTCCCGCCATTGAAATTTTGCAGCACCGTCAGCGCACCACCCGTGGTGAATCGAAACAGGTTTCCGTCATTGAGCGTTCCGCCGGTGGTCGTTCCGTAGAGATGTCCATCGCTCGTCAGCAGTAGCTGTGAGTAAGGGTTCGCGCCGTTATCGCCGGTAAAAGCGAGCAGGTTGCTGAAGGTTCCGCCGAGCGTGATCCTGAACAAGCTGCCGAAGCTCGTTACTCCCACATTGGGCCCGACGCCGGAGCAGGTTCCGTATAAATTTCCATCTCGCGCCTGGACCAATGCTGCCAACGGATATTCGCCATCCGTGCCAGAGAATGAGTGCAGGGTCGCAAATGTTCCGTTGGTGCTGATTCCAAATACCGTCCCGAAACCTCCGCCGAGTGACGCGCCGAAGCCGCCCTGCACCGTGGTGCCGTACAAAATTCCATCGTTCGCCTGTACGAGTCCCGCGTACGGAAAGGCACCGTCGTTCGTGCCGGTGAAAGTGTGCATCGTGACAATGTTCCCGTTCGCTCCCACGCGGAACACAGTCCCGTAACCGCGTCCGCCGCTGGCAGTCGTGCCGTAGATCTTTCCGTCGCGCGCCTGAATCAAACTGCCGAATGGACTCCCACCATCGTTGCCGCCCGTGAACGCACGCAACGTATCGAACAATCCATTCGTGCCGATCGTGAACACCGTCCCAGCGCCGGAATTGCCGCCGAACACCGTGACACCGTAGAGAAACCCATCTCGGGCTTGCACCACCGACGCGTAAGGCTTGGCGCCATTCGCTCCTCCGGGAAACGAAAATAACGGAACAAACGTTCCGTCGAATCCGACTTTGAAAATCGTTCCCCTGTCTGTTGCACCGCCCAGTTGCGTCGTCCCGTAAAGAAAACCGTCGGCGCCCTCGACAACGCCGGCGTACGGAAACGATCCGTTGTCGAATGAAACCAACGTGGTGAGGTCAGCCGCCAGTGCGCGCGACACCATAAACAGCCAACAACAAAATAGAATCACGCTTGATGACCGGGAACGTGTCGCCGCTGTTTCCACGAGAGAAGTTTGTCGAATACTCACAGCCAATAGCTTCGCCAGGACGCGGTGCGCTGATCAAGAATATGCGGCGGCTTGGCGCGACTTTCGAGTTGAACTCACACCACCGAGAAACCCTTTGTAGAAGTGGTGCGCCCGACAGGACTTGAACCTGTAACCATCTGATCCGAAGTCAGAAGCTCTATCCAATTGAGCTACGGACGCGCACGAGGTGAATCAAAGCATGCCTCGGGATGTTCGCAAAGTGATTCGTTGTACGCAGGCGGCTGCTGCGCTAACGAGATTTGATGCGTCTCCTCTGGCGTCCCGAGTTGCGCCCGTTGATTCCAAGCACCGCTTGCCGCTACGTTCCCAGCCGTGCCCAACATTCTTGGCATCTCCGCGTTTTATCACGATAGCGCCGCGGCCTTGATGGCTGACGGCGAGTTGGTCGCGGCGGCACAGGAGGAACGCTTCACCCGCAAGAAGCACGATCATGCGTTTCCAAAAAATGCGGCGAGTTTTTGTTTGCGCGAAGCCGGGCTTCAACCTGAAGACCTCGACTGCGTGGTGTTCTACGAGAAACCGCTGCTCAAGTTCGATCGCCTGCTCGAGACGTATCTCTCCTTCGCGCCCGCAGGGTTGCAATCATTTATGATGGCGATGCCGCTGTGGTTGAAGACCAAGCTGCATTTGCCGAGGGAGATTCGGAACGCGATGGACGGTCGCTACAAGGGCGACATCCTTTTCACCAGACATCACGAGTCGCACGCGGCGAGCGCATTTTTTCCATCGCCGTTCGATGAAGCCGCGATCCTCACGATGGACGGCGTGGGTGAGTGGGACACGGCAAGTATCGGCCACGGAAAAGGCAACAAGATCGAGGTGCTGAAGACGGTCGCGTTTCCGCACTCGATTGGCTTGCTCTACAGCGCATTCACGTACTTCACCGGGTTCCGAGTCAACTCGGGAGAATACAAAATCATGGGTCTGGCGCCGTACGGGGAACCGAAATACGTGGACGTCATTCTCGACAAGCTCATTGACCTCAAGCCGGACGGCTCGCTGGCGTTGGACATGCGGTATTTCAATTACTGCCAGGGCCTCACGATGACCAACAGGGAGTTCGACAAGCTATTGGGCGGCCCGCCGCGCAGCGCCGAGTCGATGATCACTCAGCGCGAAATGGACCTCGCCGCCTCCATTCAGAAAGTGACCGAGGAAGTGGTGCTCCGCATGGCGCGAACGGCGAGGCAACTTACCGGCGCGAAATACCTCTGCCTGGCCGGCGGCGTGGCCTTGAACTGCGTCGCCAATGGAGTGTTGTTGCGCGAGAAGATTTTTGAGGACATCTGGATCCCTCCGCCGGCAGGCGACGCAGGCGGTGCGCTCGGTGCGGCCTTATTCGTCAACTATCACTTGCTCGAAGGAGAGCGACAGCCGAAGGGTTCCGACGCCCTCATGCGTGGGTCGCTGCTTGGCCCGAGATTCTCCAACGACGAGATTGGCGAATTCCTCAAAACACAAAAAGCGCCCTGTCATTTCATTGCGGAGGAAGACGAACTCTTGCGCAAGACGGTCGAGGCGATGCGCGAGGAGAAAGTCGTTGGCTGGTTTCAGGACCGGATGGAATTCGGCCCGCGCGCGCTGGGCGCCCGCAGCATTATCGGTGACTCACGCGGCGAGAAGATGCAGTCGCAGATGAACCTGCGCATCAAGTTCCGCGAGAGCTTTCGCCCATTCGCGCCCAGCGTGCTGGCGGAGGACGTGGGCGAGTATTTCGATCTGGACCGCGAGTCGCCCTACATGCTGCTCGTCGCCCCGGTGCGCGAAGACAAATGCATCCCTCTCACAGACGAGCAGCAGCGGTTGATGCGAGATCCCGATTTGCGCAAACGAGTGAACGTGAAGCGTTCCATCATTCCCGCCGTCACCCACGTGGACACGTCCGCGCGTATCCAAACCGTGGATGAGAAACGCAACGGCCGTTACTACCGCCTCATCCGCGAGTTCAAACGCCAGACCGGCTGCGGCGTCATCATCAACACCAGCTTCAACATTCGCGGCGAACCGATCGTCTGCACCCCGCAGGACGCGTATCGCTGCTTCCTCGCCTCGGACATGGACGTGCTCGTGCTCGAGAATTTCATGCTCTACAAATCCGAGCAGCCGCAACAAAACAGGGAAGAGTGCGATAAATACATCAGCAGCTTTTCGCTCGATTGACGCATGCTGAACCCCTTCAAAGACGTTCAGTGGAATCCCGACTTCGCCGCCAGGCGCAGTTTCGGACGAAGTCTGATGATCGGTTTTCCCATGGTGGCGCTCGTGCTCTTGGGCTTCGCCAAAGGAACCAGTCACGAATGGAAAACCTTTCCGCTGTGGATTGGCGGAATCGGTTCCACCGTGGGACTCGTGCTCTGGTTGCTGCCGCGGATCGCGAAACCATTTTACGTGTCGTGGTACTTCTTCGGCTGCTGCATAGGCTTCGTGATAGGAAACCTGCTGTTCGCCGCATTCTACTTCCTCGTCATGACTCCCATCGGATTGCTGCTGCGCGCGCTGGGCCGGGATCCATTGCGGAGGCGTTTCGATAAAAGCGCGGCCACGTACTGGAAGGACTCGGAGAAGGTAGCTGACACCAAAAGCTACCACCGACAGTTCTAGCCAGAGTGTTTGCCGAAAGTGATTTCCAAAAAGGTGGGCGAACGCCCTGCCGGGCGTCGCGGCAAATCAGCAGGTTTGCCCCACCTTTTCGGAAATCCGCCGACGTCACGGCGACTTCGCGCCATCGCGTTTCCAAATGGCGTAAGAGGAATTGGTAAGGCCCGGCACGGGAATCGGTTTGAAGCCGAGTTGAGGCAAGAGCCGGATGCCTTCATCGAACGTCCAGGTTTGCCAGGTATTGGTTTGGCCCCACGTGATCACGTAATCTGCCGTTTCCAGTTCGCGAATGACCTTCGGCAACGGCCATTTCCAAAGCTGGCGATCCCATTCGTACGCCGCTGTCGCACCGGCGTATCCCTTGGCTGCGAGCGCGAGCGTCGGGTCTTGCGGAGAAACGACTTTGCCTGGGAGACCGCGCGCAAACTCGATCACCGCGGGGCGTCCGGGATCACCGTAAGGGCGATGCAACTTCACTCGGGAGGGCGTGTGAAACACGGTTGTCCACTCGATCCCCAGAGCCAAGGCGATTGCTATGCCAAGACACGCGTTCCGAATAGGTGCAATGGGTCCTGCTGCTCGAAGCAGCGCAAACATTGTCGGCGCGCAGCACAGCGTCGCGGCGGCCATTCCGTACAAACAATGAGCAAGGCTATTCGGACCGCCACCAATTTTGGCGGCGGCAAGAAAATTGAGTGGAGCGGCTGCGATCACAGTGATCATTGCCCAGCGCCACTTCAGATCTGCGATGATATGCGACGCGGGCCCGAACAGGACGGCCCATATTCCCATCCACAAGAGCGGAGTGAACAGGAGGAACGCGTAGGCGTAAATTCCGAGCAAGCGCATTGAAATGCTGTAGCGACCACCCACACGAAACATCGTCTCGAAAAGATTCGGACTGAGTGCCGCGACGGCCAGGACCGTCGTGGCAACCAGCAGGATCGGGCCAAGGAAACAGGCTGCGCGCATGCGCTTCGAGCAATTGGGAGTGAACAAGGACGCAAGGAACGGCGCGGGCGCGACAGCGAGGATTGTTTGTTTCCAAAATAATCCAATCAGCAAGATAACGTGAGCAATGACCATCCAGGACATCCGATCGGTAGTACACGCCCGATAGGCTGCGGCAATGAAAGCCAATGCGCAGAGCAGCGGCACGGCATCGGCCCGAGGCAAATCCCAGAGCCCGGTCATTTGCCGATCAATCATCAACAGTACGGCCACGCCGAACAAAAGCAGCAGCGGTTCGCGGTGGAGTCGCAAGGCGTAAGCAAACAGCGCGATGAAGGCGACACCGGTGAGCAGGTTGATCGCACGGGCCGCAACCAGACTCGGTCCCGCGAAACGGAACACTACCGCAAGCGCGAGGGGTTGAAGCGGCGAGTACAACCCGGGCTCGATGCCGTCGGGCTCATTCATGGAGCGATACATCGGCTCACCGTTAGCCACTCTTGCCGCGACGGTGATTGCCGCCGCTTCCCACATGTCGATCGGGTACGGCGTCATGGTTTGCCGCGCGATTTTGATCACGGAGAAGGCAATCAGAATGATGCATGTGACAGCGATCACGAAGGTGGGAGCCTTGGCCAGCAGCCGGCCGAGTACGGTGTCAGGTGCGATTCGCTGAAGGAAAGCCTGCATCCTATTTAAGCTTTTCAAAGCACGGCGAGCAGCGCGATTCCCGCCGGGAACTTGACCAGGCGCTGCTTCGCCAGGGCGACGAATTGCCAACACTGGCGAGCGCGTTCATTCAGCATCGGGATGATCAGTGACACGAGCGGGCGCTCTCCGGAAGCGGGGATGGTGGGCGAGTCGTTCATGTCGCGAGTGTAGTTAACAAAGGAGACATCCAGTGGCAATTGCCGAGCGGCCACGGCCAAAAATCGCACGAGAACGAACGGAGGATGGCGTCCCGTTGTCCAAACGGAAACGTATTGCTTTGAACTTACCAACTCGGCAGCGTCCGCGGACGCTGATGCACCAACAATACCGGTCAGCCCAGGCCAGAGCGCGCCATTGCAGCGTCGCGCCCCGTGTTTGATGAGTCGATCCCACTACTTTCTCCGCGGCCTCGGCGCAGCTTACCTGCTCATCCTTTGCACCTCGATTTCGGTGATGATTTCGGTCCCCGTCGCGTTGCACTATCTGGACAAAGAGGCATTCGGCATCTGGGTGGTCGTGACACAGATCTCGGGCTACCTGCTCATGTTGGAGTTTGGAACAAGCGGCTCAGGGATTCGTCTGTTGATGGATCACAAGGATCATGCCGCTGACGGGCAATACGGGACAATGATCAAGACCCTCGCGTGCGTGCAGACCGTGCAGGCGGTAATCCTTCTTCTCGCAGGCCTCGCAGCAACACCACTCCTGGTGAGGCTTCTCGATGTGCCGTCCGGGATGGCCGCGGTCTTCCAAGGAGTATGGATGTCACAAGTGGCTGTCCTCAGCATTTCATTCCTCGGCCGCATCGGTTCTCAACTGCTCACGGCGCATCACCGCGCGGATCTGGTCTATCATTCTCAATCGGTTCTCAGCGTCGTGAATATCGTGGTGATGTGGCTGAGCTTTCGTGCCGGGACCGGCCTCTACAGCATGGTGCTCGCGAACGGCATCGCAGTCGTCCTGTCCCTGGCGGTCACACTCATTGCCGCAAAGAAACTGCATTTGTTTGCTCCACCAGAAGCCAGGGGACGCGTCTCGCGGCCGGCGGCGAAAGCATTGTTCAGCTTTGGCGGCGATCTCTTCTTCCTCGCGTTCGGACTTACATTGCTCGGCTCCAGCCAGGCGCCGATCATCACGCGCGTTCTCGGGTTCGAAATGGCGGCGGTCTGGGGAGTGGCGACAAAACTGTTTACGATGGCTCAGCAGGTCGTCGGGCGCCTCCTTGATTCCTCGGCGAGTTCCTTGATGGAAATGGTGGTTCGCAAAGAGCGCGAGCGGCTGCAGATGCGATTCCAGGACATTCTTGCGCTGACAGCCGCTCTGGCCTTGTGGGCCGCGACCACGGCGGCGGTTTGTAATGGCCCGTTGCTCGAAGTGTGGACGCGTGGGCGGATCGCGTGGCCCTGGATCAACGACGTGCTGATGGGAGCCGTCCTCGCATCCATGACCATCACACGCATGCACATTGGTTTGGCGGGCACGACCAAAATATTTCGCGGTCTCCAGTTCGTGTACTTTTTTGAGGGATTGCTCTTCGCGGTGCTCGCGTACGTGATGGCCAGGCGTTTTGGATTGGCTGGAATTCTAATGAGCGCGCTGTTCGCGGACATTTTAGGCGCCGGGGTTTTCGGTTCGCGGCGGACGGCCGCCGAGTTTGGCACGAGCGCGTTTACCGCTGGTCTGCGCTGGCTGGCCATCCCCCTACGAGGTGGAGCAGCACTGATTGCCTTGGCGGCATTGCACGGTTGGGTGACCCGCCACACTGCAGCCTGGCCGACGTTGATTG
>DATHEW010000639.1:0-4088 GCA_035318425.1 Candidatus Acidiferrum sp.
CGAAAACTTGCGCTCCCTGGGAATGCCCGAGGCAACGATCCGCGACATCATCATTGCGGATGTGGAGCAGCTTTTCGTGAAACGCCGCCGTGAGCTTGCATCACAGCAGGACTCGGAATGGTGGCGGTCGCAACCTTCGCAGGCGCATCAATCGAACCAACTTGCCCAAGCCTTTGCGCTTGATGAAGAACGCACCGCATTGTTGAACAAGCTCCTCGGCGAGGACTGGAAAAAAACGCGGCTCGATCAACAGCCGGACCCGGTGCCGCTGACAGGGCCGATTCTCAGCGGATTGCCGGAGGACGTGAAGACCAACGTTCAGAACATCGCGTTGCGTTCGACCGATCGCGTGCGCGATTACATCATGCAAATGCAGGAGGCCGGACAGCAGGTGAACCAGCTTGAGCTGGCCAAATTGCGCGAACAGACGCGTGAAGAGCTGGCAAAAGTCTTGAATCCGCAACAGCTTGAAGAATTCCTGATCCGCAATTCATTCAATGCCACCCAGTTGCGGAGACAGGTCGAAGGTCTGGAAGTGACGCCCGATGAGTTTCGCGCCATTTTTCGTCGCGTCGATCAAATCGAGCGAGACCTTCAATTGCGTTACAGCGCGGACGATCCAGAGTCTCAACGCCGGCGCGCTGCGCTCGAATTGGAGCGTCAGGCCGCGATCAGGGAAGCGGTGGGCGCGGAGCGCTACGGCACTTACGTCATGCTTCATGATCCCGTGTATCAGGAATCCCTGGCGACCGTTGAGAAGGCCGGCGCGTCTCCCGAAGCAGCGGTGTCGCTTTACGAAATCACTCGCGCAACTGCTGACGAACTCGCTCGCATTCGCGACGACAACACGTTGACGGCGGGACAGAAGCAGGAGCAGATGCGCGAAGTTCAAGCCGAACAGCAGCGCGCCCGTACGCTGGTCCTGGGTGAAGAAGCTTCAGCTTCAACTCCCTTCGTGCCACCCAACGAACCGCCGCTTCGCAGCCACGTGAAGAATCCTGGTGAGACTTTGGGCGAACTCGCGTTTCGCTACGGCGTTCGGATTCCAGAGATTCGCGATGCGAATCCTGGCGTGGATGTGAACCGAGTGGCGCCCGGCACGGTGCTCAACATTCCGCTTCCGACGCAGCCCCGCCTTCCGCCCTTGCCGCTGCCGCCCGGAGCGCGTTAGTTCGCTGGCCTCAGCTTGGGAATCTGCGCGGGCGGAGTTTGAAGAATTTCGATCGCGTCCTGCGCGGACTGGCGAATCTCCGGATCAGGATCGTTCAGCAAGCTGTTCAACAAAGCGATCGAGCGTGTATCCTCAAGGTCGATCAGTCCGTCGATGGCGCTTTGCCGGACGTCTTCGGGCAAGCCTTGCCGGATTCCCAGCGTCAGCATGGCCAGCTTCTCATCTTTGAATCCGTCGATCCCGAGCAGGGAATCGAGCAGGTCCACTTTCAAATCGGGATCGGTTTCCAGATCGAACAACCGTGTCAACGATTTCACGGAATCCGCGGTGGATGCCTCGGCAATGTCCATCATGGCATCGAGCCGTGTATCGCGATTGGTCGTGGACGCGTAATCGCGCTCGAGTTCCGGGAGGGTCTTCATCGGCGCGTCGTCTAAAAGATTGGTGATGGCCGCCGCGTTCGTCTCGATGGTGAAGAGCGAGTTGCCGCGATTGGTGCGCAGCGCCGGGTTGCTCGTGATGCTCGTCGTCTGCGCATTGCCAGATGGCATCTTGCGGAGTAGCGAAGATGGCGCTGAAGGCGGTTGCGAACGCGGGGCCGCAACGGCGACGGTGTTGGTGGAGGGAGCCGGGCTTCCGGGTCCTTTCAGTCGGGGAAGGATCAAGAGCCCTCCCAGGGCGACGCTCAGCACAACGATCAGAATGATTGTTCCTCGTGACATTGTTATCGGCAGGGAATCTGAGGGGTCACCGCCCCGAATTCAAATTTGATTTTTGCGATCGTGGTTCGTTACCTTCCGCTTCCTTGTTCGAGAACAACAACACGACACGATTATG
This sequence comes from Candidatus Acidiferrum sp., assembly GCA_035318425.1. Classification (GTDB taxonomy): domain Bacteria; phylum Verrucomicrobiota; class Verrucomicrobiia; order Limisphaerales; family SIBH01; genus JANNGC01. The sequence goes on from DATHEW010000639.1 coordinate 2,009, forward strand.
GCACTGCGTTTAGGCGACGAAGCACCGAATTTTCAGGCGGACACCACCGAGGGTCGCATCGACTTTCATCAATGGATCGGGAGCGGATGGGCCATTCTCTTTTCGCATCCCGCGGATTACACGCCCGTCTGCACGACGGAGCTCGGCGCGGTCGCGAAGATGAAAACCGAATTCGAGCGCCGCAATTGCAAGGTCATCGCCGTGAGCGTCGATCCGCTGACTTCGCATCAAGGCTGGATCGCTGACATCAACGAGACGCAGGGCACGTGCATGAATTTTCCGATCATTGCGGACCCGGAGCGCAAGGTCGCCGCGCTCTACGACATGATCCATCCGAACGCGGACAACACGTTCACCGTGCGATCCGTCTTTATCATCGGCCCGGACAAGAAGGTGAAGCTGACACTCACGTATCCGGCTTCCACCGGTCGCAACTTCTTTGAGTTGCTGCGCGTCATCGATTCGCTCCAACTCACCGCGAAGTACAAAGTCGCGACGCCGGCAAATTGGGAGGATGGCCAGGACTGCATCATCACCACGGCGGTGAAGGATGAAGAAATTCCCGCGCAGTTCCCGAAGGGGCATCGCCGCGTGAAGCCTTACCTGCGCTACACGCCGCAGCCGAATCGCTAGAATCTTTTCGCCCCGGAATGGCTGCGCGCTTGAACGCGTTGCGCCGTTCGCCATGATGAGCGCACGCACATGGTGTGGCCCCAATCGATCCGTTCCGCCGCGCAATCGTGCGCCCTCCTTTGCGCGGGCGCGATGATTTGCGTGCGCGCTGGGGCGGCTGAAACCAATTCCGCGCCGCGACCGAAGCCGTATCAGCGCGCCGGTTCGGGTGCGCCGCCGCTCGCCCCGACGGAGTTTAATCCTGACACTGGCGTGCGCCTGCCGGAGAGATTTTCGGTCGAGGAGTTCACTGTCAGTTACGAACTGAGATGGCGGACGAATCGCGTCGCGCCTCTGGCAGCGCCGCCGTTCGATCCCGATCCGGGCGCGGCCTTGAAGACGAAAGGGTCCGCGCAACAACGCTCTTTCTTTCAATACGAGCACATGCCGCTGCCTGTGTTCAGGGGCGATCCGATTCCGAGCGAACTCGCGTTGCCGCGCGATCACGTGTCGGTGAGCGAACTGTTGCTGCGCGAACCTGATCCCGCGCAAATGCGCTACGGCTCCGAGCCGCTGCCGCCGCAACTCGCGTTGCCGCGCACGAATTCCGTCGAGAACCTCCCTGTGCCCACGCAGTGGCGGATCGAAGATTATCCCGTCTCGCGACAGCATTTCTTTTCCACGAACTTCGTCGCGATGACGAACCGCTATCGCGTGCCGTTCGTTCCTTGGCGTCGTTACACGAGCGGCGACATCGAGACGCCGTACGCGCACGAGAAGGCGTTTCTCTGGCATCCGTACTACCAGAGCGTGCTGAAAGGTGACGCTCCGATTCTTGGCCAGGACATCTTTCTCAACCTCACTGCCTCGACTGCTACCGAAGTCGAGTTCCGTCGCATTCCCACGCCGAGTGGCATCAGTTCGGCGCGACCGGGCAGCGGGGAGTTTTACGGGCACAGCGAGCAATGGTCGGTGCAGAACAATGTCTCGTTCGCATTGGATCTGTTTGAGGGCGAAACCGTTTTCAAGCCAGTGGAATGGGCCGTGCGCATCCAACCCGTTTACAACATCAACCACGTGGACGTTGAAGAGACCACGGTCGTGAGCCCCGATCCACGCGGCTATGATCGTTCGTACGTCGAGCGCACGAAGGATTTCATCGCGCTTCAGGAAGCGTTCGTGGAAGTTCATCTGCGCGATCTGTCGGTGAATTATGATTTCGCGGCAGCGCGTGTGGGCAACCAGACGTTCAACAGCGATTTTCGCGGATTCATCTTTAACAACACCGATCTAGGCGCGCGCGTGTTTGGGAACTACGACAACAATCGCTGGCAATACAACGCCGCTGCGTTCGACATGCGCGAGAAGGACACATACTCAGAGTTGAACAGCCTCGATCAACGCGACCAACGCGTGGCGATCTTCAACGTGTATCGCCAGGACGTGATCTGGAAGGGTTACACGGCAC
>DATHEW010000640.1:0-2943 GCA_035318425.1 Candidatus Acidiferrum sp.
GCGAATCAGCGCGCGTGGCTGAATGGCTACTTCGCGGGATTAACATCTTTCGATGTCGTTGGTGGCGCGAATAATGGCGTTCCTTCCGCTGTTATTGCAGCGAAGAAGTCGCTGCTCGTTTTGTTCGGCAGCCAGAGTGGCACGGCGGAGGGTTTCGCGAAGAAGTTCGCGAAGCGCGCGAACACTGGCGCGTTCACGGCGAAGGTTGCGGAGGCGAATGTATGTTCGCTGGAAGAACTCGCCACGGCGGAGCGGTTGCTGCTGATCACCAGCACGTGGGGTGATGGCGATGCGCCTGACAATGCCGCGCAGCTCTTGTCAAACCTCAGCGCCGCTGATGCGCTGAAGTTCGATAAGCTCACGTTCGCGGTGCTCGCGCTGGGTGACAAGAATTACCCGGACTTTTGCGGTGCCGGTCGAAGGTTTGACATCGCGCTCGAACAACGTGGCGCGAAACGACTGCTTCCGCGCGTGGACTGCGATTTGGATTATGAGTCCGCCGCGAGCGAGTGGAGCGAGCGTGTGCTGAGCGCGCTCGGGGAGCAGGAGGTAATCAGTGAAACAGTAAACAGTAATCAGCCTTCACTGATTACTGATTCACTGATCACTGATCACTCTCGGAAGAATCCCTTCCCCGCGCGGTTGATCGAGAACCGTCTCCTCACCAGTAGCGGCTCGGGCAAGGAAGTGCGCCACGTCGCGATTTCTCTCGAAGGTTCCGGCCTGAATTACGAAGTTGGTGATGCGCTTGGCATCGTGCCTTCGAATTGTTCCGCGCTCGTCAGCGACATTATTGCGGCTCTCGGTTGCGATGGTGAAGAGGCCGTGAAGGCGCCGGATGATTCCGAGACTTCACTTCGCAACGCGTTGCTCCGCTATTACGTGGTAACGCAGCCGAGTACGTCGTTGCTCGAAGCCGTCGCCGAGCGCGCGCAATGCGCCGAACTGAAACATTTCATTGCGCCCGAGAATAAGGCTGCTCTTGAGAAGCACCTTCACGGGCGCGATGTCCTCGATTTCCTGCTCGCGCATCCGCTGGCGCGATTCACCCCGAGCGAGTTCGTGGCGCTGTTGCGCAAACTCAACCCGCGCCTCTACTCGATCGCATCGAGTTCCAAGGCGCATCCCGGAGAAGTTCATCTGTGTGTGGGCGTCGTCCGCTTCGATTGCCACGGTCGCACCCGCAAGGGAGTTTGTTCCACTTTCCTCGCCGACCGTGTGGACGGAGAAACTCCAGTTCCGGTCTTCACTCAAGTGTCGCACGGCTTCCGCCTGCCAGGTGCGAGCGACACGCCGATCATCATGGTTGGCCCCGGAACTGGCATTGCCCCCTTCCGCGCATTTCTCGAAGAGCGCCGCACCGTTGGCGCGAAGGGAAAGAACTGGTTGCTCTTTGGCGACCAGAAGCGTGCAACGGATTTCCTCTATCGCGAAGAACTCGAATCCATGTTCAACGACGGCGTGCTGACACGGCTCGACCTCGCGTTCTCGCGCGACCAGGCGGAAAAAATTTACGTGCAGCATCGGATGCTTGAGCACGCCGCGGAGTTGTTCGGGTGGCTGGAGCAAGGCGCGCACTTCTACGTTTGCGGCGACGCGAAGCGGATGGCGAAGGACGTCGATGCCGCGCTTCACGAAGTGGTTCAACGCGTCGGCGGCAAGACCGCCGAACAAGCGGCGGAGTACGTCGCGGCGCTCAAATCGGCGAAACGGTATCAACGCGATGTCTATTGAAGCGCTTCCATCGACTTCGCTCGTGAACAAGCCCGTGAGTTTACCAGCACCTTTCGATTCGATCGGCGGCGAAAAGCTGACCCATGAGCAGACCGCGTATCTCGACGGCTTCTTCGCCGGCCTGCGCGAACGGGGTGTGACGTTCGCGCACGTCGCGCCGAATCCGGTGCAGCAAGCCGTCGCCGATACTGCTGACCTGATTCTCGAAGAGCGCGTGAAGCGCGAGTTGCATCCGCTCGATGCCTATCCGGTGTTGCTCGAACACGCCGCGACGAACAAAACTCCGGACAAGGAGAACCTCTTTCGCTTCAAGTGGCACGGGCTGTTTTACCTCACGCCCGCGAGCGAGATGTTCATGTGCCGCCTGCGCATTCCCGGTGGCGTGTTAAAGACGTTTCAACTGCGCGAGCTCGCAAAAATTTCGCAGGACCTCACGACGGGTTACATCCAGATTACGACGCGCGCGAACCTCCAACTCCGCAATTTCGAGGTGAAGAATGCGCCGGAGTTTTTGCGGCGCATTCAATCCGTCGGATTGATCAGCAAAGGCGCGGGCGCGGACAACATTCGGAACATCACTTGCAATCCCACGGCGGGCGTCGATCCGCAGGAGATCATCGACACGCTGCCGCTCTGCAACGAACTCGCGCAACTCATCGTGAACGATCGTTCGATGTACGATCTGCCGCGCAAGTTTAACATTGCCTTCGATGGCGGTGGATTGATCGGCACCGTCGAGGACACGAATGACATCGGGCTGAAGGCCGTGAAGCTGGATCAGCCACAGAGGCACGGAGACGCAGAGATTTCGGCGGGCATCTACTTCCGCGTGAAGGTCGGTGGTGCGACGGGGCACAAGGCGTTCGCCTCCGACCTCGGCGTGTTGGTGAAACCGGAGCAAGCGGTCAAAGTCGCGCTCGCGATGGTGCGCGTTTACATCGCGAACGGAAATCGGGGTGACCGCAAGAAGGCCCGGCTGAAACATCTGCTTGAGAAGTGGACGCTCGAACAATTTCTTGCTGAAACGGAAAAGGTGTTGGGAGAAGAACTGCCGCGCGTTCCGGCCGAACAATCCTCAATCCTCGATCCTCAATCCTCGATTCCTCACTCCCACGTCGGCATCTTCCCGCAAAAGCAACGCGGCCTGAATTACATCGGCGTCTCCGTCCCTGTGGGCCAGCTCACACCCAAACAGCTCACGCGCATTGC
>DATHEW010000641.1:0-13820 GCA_035318425.1 Candidatus Acidiferrum sp.
GATGCGCAGACGGATGATTGGTGGGACGCGTGCGCTGCCGACGGGCCGGGTCCACTTGAGAACGCCGTCGAGCGCGATGCTGCGCAACAACTTTATCGCGCCGTGGAGCAACTCGATGATGGCCAGCGCGATGTCGTTCACCTGCACTATTATCAATCTCTTTCTCTCCAGGAAACCGCCGAGGCGCTCGGCATCGCGACGAGCACGGTGAAGTATCGTCTGCGCAATGCGCTTGCGACGCTCCAGAGCCGGCTTGCCGAACGGAACATTCACGCTTGAGCTTTTATGAACACGAACAACATCGAACAAATTTTGAGGAAGGCACAGCAGCCATCGGCGCCGAGCGGCTTGCTCAACAATTTGAAAACCGACATCCAGTTGCCCCACGTGTCCGAACGCGAGGTTGGCGAGAGCAGTATGTGGCTGCGGCGTTGGATTCCTGCGCTCGGTTTTGCGGCGTGGTTCCTCGGCTGCGTCATCGTTCTGGGCGTGCAGACAAGTCGCATCGCTAACTTGAAGGAACGCGCCCGCGCCAGCCAGATTGCCGCGAACAAATTCCAAGCGACCGCGGATCAATCTGCGGCGGTGACAGCGGAGTTGGAATCGTTACGGAAAGATCTGACTGATCTGGCGAGACTGCACGGGGAAGTGGAACGCTTGCGCAACGAAGTGGCCGAGTTGCCGAAGTTGCAGGCCGAGAACGCGGAGTTGCGGCGGGCTGTAAAGGCGACTGTCGCGCCGCCTGGCAAGCCCGAGGAGGATTTCTTTGCCCAAAAGGAACGCGCGGTGCGGACGAGGTGTGTGAATAGCCTCAAACAATTCTGCCTTGCTGCACGCGTTTGGGCGAACGATGCGAAGACGGATGCCATGCCGAACGATGCCGAAGCGTTGAAGCCTTACCTTGCAGGCGCAGGAGGAGCCGGCGCCGGGGAAAAAATACTGTTCTGCCCGGCCGAAGGGAAGACGCCGTACCAGATTCTTTCTCCCGGCGCCTCCGAGAGTCGTCCGAACGTCGTGTTCGTGCGCTGCCCCATTCACAACCTCGCCGGACTCGTGGACGGCAGCGTGCATGGCTTTGATGGCGATGTGAACATCGTGCAGCGCAACGCCGAGTGGGTGATCGAAAGGATCACGAAATGAACTTGCGCGCGTGGCACTGGATCGCTCTTGTGGTTTGCGGCGCGATGACGACGCTTGTCGTGTGGCAATCGCGCCATGCGAGCTCTCATCCCGAAACGGTTGTTCAACAAAGCCCGATCGTTCCCGCGAGTGTTCCCGCTGAGATCGCGGAGTTGCGTGAACAAACCAAAGACCTGGCCAGGCTTCGCAACGAAGTGATGCAATTGCGCGCCAACAAGCGCGAGCTCGATTCGGCGCGGCAGCAGAACGTGCAATTGCTTGCGGCCCAGCAGACGGCAGCGCCCACGAAGCGCGAGACACCGCCCGGTTTCACATCGAAGGACAAGCTTGCGAACGTCGGCTTTGCGACGCCGGACGACACGATGCAGACGTTTTTCTGGTCGCTTCGCGAAGGGAATTATCGAGTAATGATCGAAGCGATTTCTCCATCGGATCCCGAACGTCAGCGCATCGAGAAGATGCCGCCCGAGACATTCGCCAAGCTGGAACAAAAAGCTGCGCGTATTCCCGCGGAAGAGATGCGGCACTTCACGGATTTCGGCATCCAATCGCGCGAAGCCGTCACCGACGACGCCGTCATTCTGCACATCGGTTCGTCATTGAGCACGAACATGATGCGATTTCGATTCGAGCGGAGGTCCGACGGATGGAAATTGCGGGCCCCATTTTCTCCCTAAAACGTGATGATCGATCGAACCGGCGCGTTCTTCAATTTCTCACGCCCGTTCAGGAACGAGAGCTCGATGAGAAAGGTCGTTTCCAAAATCTTCCCACCGATCTTCTGGATCAGACTTGTCGCCGCGCCCGCGGTTCCACCGGTGGCGAGCAAGTCATCGACGAGCACAACGCGCGCGCCGGGTTTAATGGCATCAATGTGGATAGCCAGTGTGTTGGAGCCGTATTCCAACTCGTAACTCTCTTCGTGAACCTGATACGGCAGCTTGCCTTTCTTACGAATCGGTACGAGGCCGGCGCCCCAGCGCAACGCTGCAGCGCTCGCGAAAATAAAACCGCGCGCATCGATGCCGACCACAATATCGACTTCGCCGGGACGGAAGCTCTCCGTGAGCAGGTCGATGCTCATGGAGAAAAGCTTTGGATCGGCCAGGAGCGGGGTGATGTCTTTGAACTGAATGCCCGGCTTCGGGAAATCAGGGACGTTGCGGATTCCTGTCTGGATCGCGGCGACTTGTGCGTTGCTCATTAAGGTGGCGATTATTTTTGTCGCGCTTCGAGCTTTTCAATCATTTTGCGCAGTTTGTTCAGCGCGATGTTCTGGATCTGGCGCACGCGCTCGCGAGTCACGCCGAACTTCTGGCCCACTTCCTCCAGCGTTTTTTCGGAGCCGCCATCGAGACCGAAGCGATAGCGCAGGATCGTGGCCTCGCGCTGGTCGAGCGTCTTCACCATCTCCTGCAACATGTTGGTGACGGTTTTTTCCTCGAGCTGTTCGTAAGGCGTGTCTGCGTTTTCGTCCTGAACGACTTCGGAAAAGTTGTTCGAGTCGTCGTCACCGATCGGTGCATCAAGCGACGCGGGCCGAATTGCCGCGGTGCGCATTTGGCCAACGCGCGACGGCGAAAGGCCAAGTTCTTCGCCCAGTTCCTCATCAGTCGGTTCGCGCCCAAGTTCCTCCTGCAACTTCATCGCCACACGGCGCATCTTGGAAATCTTGTCCACGAGATGCACCGGCAGGCGGATGGTCTTCGACTGGTTCGCCAGAGCGCGCTTGATCGATTGCTTGATCCACCACGATCCGTAAGTCGAGAGCTTGCCGCCCTTTGCCGGATCAAAGCGCTCCACCGCTTTCATCAACCCGATGTTGCCTTCGCTGATCAGGTCGAGGAGCGGAAGCCCAAAGCCTTCGTAGTCGTGCGCGATCTTCACGACGAGACGGAGGTTCGCCTTGATCATGTGTTCGCGCGCTTTTTTGTCGCCTTTCTTGATCTTCGCGGCGAGGTCGATTTCCTCCTGCACCGTCAGGAGCGCCACCTGGCCGATCTCGCGAAGATAAAGTTTGATCGCCGTGTCGCCATCATAGCTGCCGCGCTCGGGCGCTGGCACAGGTTCAGGCACTGCGGTCGCGTCACGGGGGACGGACGGTGCTTCACCGAGCCGCACAGGCTTGGGCGCACGCGAGCCGTTTTGTCGTTTGGGCGGAGAAATCTGACCTCGTGCTGGTTTGACGCGCGACATTCCCAGAGAACCCTTTTCCCCTTTCTTTGGGTTTGTTTTGACAGCCATAAGTTCTGAAAAAACTTTCGGTTTATCCTCCCGACTGCGCAAGGACATTAACTGGCGTGAATCCAGAACTCACGCACGTTTAACCAACGGCCCTTCCGAATTGTGCCCCGGGGTGAGCACGGTCACTGGAACAAGGGACGACCCGAATGATCAGTCCTCTTTGCGCATCAATGAGACGACCGCGCAGCCCACTGCGGCGGCGATGCCGATTGCGAGATACGGATTGCGCCGCACCCATTGTTCCGCGGCCTGAAGCCATTCGCGCCCGCGTTCAGACACGGTTTGTTCGAGTTGATCCACCTGTTCCTGATTCTCCAACGTCCTTGAAAACTCACGCTCCTCAGCATTCATGGCGCAATTTACGCCGCGACTGTGAACTTGCAAACGGCTCCCGTTTTGGCAGCTTTCGCGGAGCATTGTCCCTCCGGGCTCGTCCAACAGCCACCGAGAACAGGTATCCGTCCGATCAGGCAATGCGATGAACAATGGCGCGGCTCCACATCAAGACTCAGGAATTTTCGCCCGGCGAAGTCAGTCTCGCGCCCGGATGCAATTACGTGGGCCGCGAGGGCGAGAACGAAATTCTTCTGCCGCATCCATCCGTTTCACGCCGTCACTGCGAGGTGTGGCTCACCGAAGAAGCGGTGCTGATTCGCGACCTCGATTCCCGCAACGGCACCTTCATCGATGGCGAGCGCGTCACGGAAGCGCAGTTGCTCGATGGGCAAATCTTGCGCGTGGGTGATGTGGAACTCGAGCTCAGCGGCGCTCCCGTGCGCATCTCCGTGCCAGACCTGCCGCTGCCAATGCGGAAGGAACAAACCTGGATGCCGGATGGAACGCCCTGCTGCTTTCGTCACGACGGCGTGGCCTCAAAGTACCAATGCACCGGCAAGTGTGCGCAGACTTTCTGTTCGCAATGCGTGCGCGAATTGCGCGTGGCCGGTGGGGTCCCGCGGCGTTTTTGTCCCGAGTGCGGCGCGCACTGCGAGCGGCTTGCTGCCACGGTGCGCGAAGCGAAGCGACCTTCGTGGCTCAACAAGATCCGCGATGTCTTGATGAAGCCGCCGTCCCGCCGTCCCTGACGAACCTAGGTTTGTCAGCGCACCGTGCTGCAACTAATCTCCGGCCGTGTGGAACTGGATCATCAGGCCGATTGATCGACTCGCGATGCGCTCCGCGATGGGATCGGTGTGCGCCAGCCCCGATGGCGATCCTCATCTCGATGAAGCCGCGGAGTTCCTGAACCGTCCGAATTTCTTCGTGCCGGAGACTGAACCGGCAAACTTACAGATCACCGCTGGCGATACATTTCACTTTTCATCACCTGTTCCCAGTGGATGCGCAGAGAACGATCTCGTGCGCGGGAGATTTTTTCCGACTGACGGCGATTGGCGAAAGCGCCCATCAATGATCCTGCTGCACGGCTGGAACGCAGAACTCCAGTATCAATGGATGTTTCCGTTTTGGGGACAACTGCTCGCGCGCGCCGGGGTGAACGCGTTCATGTTCGAGCTGCCGTATCACTCATCACGCAAGCCGCGCTCCCGCGACGCGATCCGAAATTTTTTCTCCGGCGACCTGCTCCATGTTGTCCGCGCCACTCATCAGGCGTTGGGCGACACGCGCGCGCTCGCCGGCTGGCTCTACGCTTCCGGTGCGCCGAACGTCGGCGTTTGGGGCGTGTCGCTGGGGGGTTGGCTCTCCGCGCTGGCTGTTTCGCATCAGCCGGAAATAACGAATGCGGTGCTGCTCACTCCCGTTGTGCGAATGGACCGCGCGTTCCGTGACTTGCCGTTCTGCGAGCCAATGCGGTGTGGTGTGAACGCGGCAGAACAGGAATCATTCACTCCGCTGAACGTCATTTCTCATCGGCCACTCTGCGACTCGCGCAATGTTCTCGTTGTCGCATCGAGGCACGACCTGTTCGCGCCTCCTGAAACGCTCGATGAGTTGGAACAATCCTGGAAACCTGAAGTGTGGCGCGTGAATCACGGACACATCACCGTGCTCCTTTCCACACGCATCATGCGACGCATCGTGAAGTGGGCGGCTGCTCACACCACAACGCCGACACGCACCAGTTGAAATGGACGTGCGGCGCGCCAAGCCGCGCATTACGAGGATGACGGCGCTGTTTGAGGATCGTCCGGTACTGTCGGCTCAACTGCGGATTCTGACGCGATCTCCGGCGATTCGCTGGGGCTTGCGCCTGCCGCGGGTTCAATCTGGCCAGCGTCAGAAGCGATCGGCGCTTCTTCAGTTGCCATCTCTGCCGGCTTCGTTTCTTCGGTCTTCGTTTCCGCCGGCGCTTTAGCGACAGACTGTGGTTTCACGGGACGCGGGGCAGGCTTCTTCGCCGTTTCCAAAACACCGTTGGCAAATTCCAGCACATGCCCCTGATGCACCAACCAGTGCAGGTCGGTAATGACCGCGCTCGCCTCTGGCGTAAGTTCTGCCGGTGCGGCGCCCTCGGCGACCGGTTGCGTCACGGCCACGGCAGATGGTGCGAGCGCCTCGAACAACTGGCGGCGCGTGCCTTTCGGGTGAGCGTTGATGAAGTCAATGATGCGCCGCACATTCTCGGAAACTGGATTCGTCTCGATCTCGAGATACGTGGGCCGCGCGACCGCTACGTGCGTCACGCTCTTGTTCACCTTGAAGAATTGCAGGCCGCGCGAGGCGAATTGCTGGCTCAGTGCTGTCGCGAGTTGCAGCGGGAAGCGCCGCTGATCCTCCCACTTCACCCGCACGAGTTGCTGCAAAGGCCGGCACCGCATGCTGCGGCTGGCCGAGCCAGAGATTGTGTGCGACTCCACTTGCCGGATGATCGTGGGGAGATGCGTCGCGCGAAAATGTTTCTCCACTTCATCACGCGTCGCGAGCCTCAAGGGCTCCGGGACGTTCAGGCAATTGAACTCAGTCTTCCAGCTCTGCTCCTCAACCCATTTCTTGACGACTTCCTCGTCCCGCACGATGCGCACGCGCGACTTGTACATGTCGAACGGCATACGCGAGAAACGTTCCGCGTGAAGCTTGCGAAGCTGGTTCTGATAATCGTGAAGATTCGGTGGACCCAAAATCGCCCCGCTCATACCGCATTGCGCCACGAACGTGTAGGTGCCCTTCGGAGGATCGGTCTGCGTGCGCTCGGCCTGATAGAATGTCCCAAAATGCTTTTCCAAAACGTAGGCCATTGCCTCGTCTTCCGTCAGCCACAGCGTGTCATCGAGCGCGCACACGAAAAGGGCCTGCGCCACCGTGCCATCAGCTTGCTTCTTCGTGTTGAAAATGACGGCGTGACGCTCGGGCTTTTGGAGAAAGAGTTGTGCGATGTCGAAGAGCGGATACGCGCGTCCCGTCATCTTGATCTGGCGCGCCAGCGATTCGACGCCGTTTTCGTCAGGACGAAACTGAACGTCCACGTCAGGCAACGGTGGCATGTCCTCCTGCGGACGCTGCTCGCCTCGCGGTCCGCCAGCACGCGGTCCTCGCGGACCATGACGATCGTCGCCTCCGCGTCGATCGCCCTGTGGCCGGGGTCCACCAGGCCCGCCACCGCCGAAACGCGGGCCACCGGCACGCGGCCCGCCTGGCCGAGCACCACGTTGACCGAATTGACCCGGACGACTGCCGCGATCACGCCGGTCATCCCGACGGTCATCTTCGCCACGATGTGATTCGTACGGATTTTTGGCGGCCGGCTGCTGTGCCCATGCGGGCAGAAAAAGCTGGTTCAGATCGAATTCACTGTCGGGCGATGTACTCATTCAGTCGCTGAAAAAAACGCGGGGCGCAGAATGGAGTGCCATCCGCGTGAAAGCAAGTGTCGCCTAGCCGTGACGATGTGGATCGGGATTGCGCACTGCCGCGGACTTTTGTTTCGTCCCGGCGCCGGACATTTCCGTCTCACCTTCGCGCTCCAGCTTCGGGTTGCCGGTCAGGCGTCCCGTCATCTTTTTGACAACGCCTCGCAGCTCGGATGAATCGCGGGACCTGTCCTTCTCTGGAGATCGGTGTTTCATAAACATGAAAACGCGAGAGACACGCCGTCGCGCCTCTCGCGAGTTGGACTAAACGTCATTCTTTTCGACTTTGCGTTCGGCGCGGCCAACGGCGCGCTGCGCTTTTCCAGCATGCTTCTCCACAAAGCCTTCCGCCTGCATGGAACGATTGCGAGTGATGCGGCCCGTCTCCTGTTTGATTTTGCCCTTGGCCTGGCGGGCAGCGCCCTCCGCTCTGTCTTCGATGGATTTCTTCATAACTCCTCCTTTGTGCGAAACGTAGCACAAGCGGAGAGGCGCGCGACTGGATCGTGGCGAGCGGCGAAGCGGTTACAGTTTCGACTGCTGCACCGACTTCGTGGGGATGTTGAGCGATGCCGATTTCATTTTCTCGTAATCGCTGGCGAGTTGTCGAAGTGCTTTCTCCTGTTTCGAAATTTCTTGGCCCAGCTTCTCCGCCGCCGATTTGCCAGCTTTCGTTCCGCTCGCGAACAACTTCTCCTGCTCACGCTTATTCACCGCGATCGATTCACGCGTGCGATACACCTTGGCGTAAGCCTGTCCGGTTTTCAGCCGGCTGATGCGCGACTTGAATTCCGCCATTTCAGCGGCAGGATCGATGCGCACGACCTCACGTGCGACAGCCTCCGCCTTCGCGAGAGCTTTTGCTTTCGCGCTTAACTCCACCACCGCGTTCGTCAGTGCCAGTCGCGATTTGTTCCGCGTCTCGCGCGCGGCATCGACCTTGATTTGCAATTCCGGCGTCGGCTTCGCCGCCAACTGCGCTTTCAGCTTCTCCGTCGCAGCTTCCTTCGTCGTAACGGCCACGCGCACCTGCGCAACGCTGTTACTCGCCTCGGCCGTCTGCTTGCGCGCTGCCGCCAATCCAGCTTCAGCAGCGAGTTGCGCCTCCGGTGGTTTTGCAGATCCACTTTGCAATTCTTTCAATCGCGCCTCCGCTAACACCAGTTGCTCCGCGATGGGCGGCGGGTTTGCTTGAAGCTCTGCGAGAGGCTTGACGTTGTTCGTTTCCCAAATCGTGACCTTGCCCTTCCAATCCGCCGCGATCACACGGCTGTCGTCGTGATTGAAACTGACTCGCACCGCGAGTTCGTTCGTGAAGGCAAATGTCCTGTCCTTCGTTCCATCAGCCGTCCACGAAACGACCTGGCCATCACGTCCGCACGTCACAAATTTTCCGCCGTGCGAGTAGGCGATTGACAGCGTGCCGGCAGCGTGCGGCGTCCAGGTCTTCACCTGCTTGCCTTCGCTCGTTTCCCAAATCTTCACCGCGCCATCTTCGCTCACCGACGCAACCACCTTTGAATCTCCGCGCCAGCTCAACGCAGTCACCGCGGCCTTGTGCCCCACGACGGTGTGGACCTCCAAACCATTGTCCGCGTCCCAGATGATAACGCCGCCATTGCGATCACCCGTGGCGAGATATTCGCCGTTGGGACTGAACGCCGCCGTCGTCACCCAATCAGTGTGCTTCTTCATTTTGAAAAGCAGCGATCCGTCCTTGGTGGAATACAGGCGCACCATCTTGCTCGGGCCGCCCGTGGCGATTTTGCTTTGGTCGGGGCTAATGTCAGCCGCGAGCACAGTATCGAATTCCTGCCCGGCGCCCACAGTGATGATTCGCTCGCCCGTCGTGATGTCGAACACCGTCACACGCCCGGTCTTCGCCGCGTGACCGCCGCCAACCACGAGCAGCTTTCCGTTACGGCTGAATTTCACGTCCGACGGCTGATAAATCTCAACGCCATCCGTGAACGGCAGGATGCCCAGAACGTTCAGCGATTCAGAATGATAGAGCACCACTTGCTTTTGTCCGGCCACCGCAAACACCGGCGCCCAGGGACTCGATGCCAGTCCCATCACCGCTGTGGCGCGTTTCACCGCCACCACCGGATCGAGCAACAGATCGCCCGGCATGGGAGGTGGACCATCCGGCTTCCCAATCGATGAAGCTGCGAGGCTCAGATCAACAGAAGGCTTGTTCACGGCGATCGCTTTGCTGCCAAGATTTTCCAACAACCCGCCGGCAATCCACTTCTTGAACACCGCAAGATCCTTGTCCGCGATCTTCCCGCGATTCGGCGGCATGGTCGGCTCTTCGCTGTGATTGATCACCTTCCACAGTTTGCTCGAGTCCACATCACCGGACACAACCACTTTGCCGGAAGCCGCGCCGGCGATTGTTCCGCTGTAGCTCGTGAGATCAAGGTCGCCCTTCTTCTTGTCCGAGTTGTGACATTTGGCGCAATTCGCCTCCACCACGGGCAGAATGTGGTCCTGAAACGTGACCTTCTCCTGAGCCGCCGCACTGGCTGCGAGTGCGAGGACGGCGAGAGAACTGGATGCCAGGAAACTCCGCATGAAAACTCAGTGATTGAAAATGAATTCCTTCGAGTTAAGCAACGCCCAGAAGACGTCAGTCAACACCTGCTGATCCGGTTTACCATCGCCGAAGTGTGTCTTGAGTTTGGCGATTTCCTTCGGCGTCGGCGGACGCGCCAGACAGCGCATGTAAAGATCCTCGATCGTCTTCATCGCGTCGTTGTTGTTCTGGGCGAGAAGCTTTTTCACCACGCCGCCATTCGCGACTTTCGCCTGCGTCGTGTCGCCGTTCAGAAGGTGCAGCGCCTGCGACAGGTTCGGTTCCACACGGACCTCACATGAACACGGCGTGGTACGGGTCGCGCGTCCGAACGTCGTCAGAAAATAATTCGCCACATTGCCATCCGCGATCTCCACCGCGCGCGCTCCTCGCGGCAACCCTTGAAACTTGTCCGCGCTGTCCGTCACCTGGTTGATCGAGTCGAGCAGCACCTCGGCGCGCATTCGGCGAATGCTTGCGTGCGAAAAATTCCGGTCGTCGAGCGCGTTGCTCTCGTTGGGCCGAGTAGAGAGCTGGTACGTCCGCGAGTTACAAATGTCGCGCACGATCTTTTTGAAATCGTATTTGTAATCCATGAACTTCTGCCCAAGCGCGTCGAGAAGTTCAGGATTGATGGCGGGATTGCTGATCCGCACGTCGTCCACCGGATCAATGATCCCCTTCCCTACGAAGTGGGCCCACACGATGTTGGCGAGGTTCTTCGCGAAGTAAGGATTGTTGGTTGACGCCAGCCAGTTCGCGAGCACCTCACGGCGATCCTCGCCCTTTTTGATCTCAGGCCGGTCGCCGCCCAAAAACTTCGGCGTCATCGCTTTCTTCGTCACCGGATGCCGCACTTCACCATCCGCTTTCGCGAAGATGATCGTTTCGCGCGGATCATCACCCTGCTTGCGCGACACTTGCGGGAAGAATGCCGCGAAGCTGTAGTAATCATCCATCGTCCAGCGATCGAACGGATGATTATGGCACTGTGCGCATTGCGTGCGCATGCCCATGAACACCTGCGCCACGTTCTCCGACGTCTTCAATGTATCGCGCTCCACCTGATAGTAACTCGCGGCAGGGTTCTTGAAATTGCTACCTTCCGCCGTGATCAACTCCTTCACGATCTGGTCGATCGGCGCGTTCTTCACGAAGCGATCCTGCAGCCAGTTGTAATAAAGCAGCGCCGCCTTGTACGGGAACTCGTTGTTGTTCGACCGAATCTGCAACAGCTCGGCAAACTTCATCACCCACAGCTCCGCGAATTCTTTTCGGTCGAGCAGCTTGTCGATCAGGTCGGCGCGTTTGCCGGCGCTCATCTGCTCGGTGAATTCGCGAACTTCTTCCGCTGACGGCAACAGTCCGATGACATCGATGTAAGCGCGGCGAATAAACGCGGCGTCGTCGCAAGCTTCGCTCGGCGTCATGCGTAGCTTCTTCAGCTTCGCGTGAACGAGTTCATCGATGTAATTGTTCTCGTCCACCTGCGGCCATTTGAACTTCAGTCCCCTGGGAATCACGAGCATCTGCGCGCCGACCGTGTGTGTTTCAAAACGCGCCGTCACATACGCTTCGCCTCGCTGGCCGGCGGTTACGACGCCATCATCGGAAACTTTCGCAACAGGATCGTTGTTGCTGAAAAACACCGCGAGCGATGTAACGTCGCGGTCCGTCCCATCCGAATATCGTGCACGAACGGTCACGCGCTGGGAGGTGTTGCTCCCTTCGAGTACCGCCAGCTTCGGCATTAACTCCACGCTCACGACCTTGGGAAGATTGGTGGAATCTTTCGGCACGCCCGATTCGAGCCACCGCACCAGCGTGCGATGCAATTCACTCCCCATCTTGAATCGCTCGCCGCCGCCATGCGGGACTTTGCCGAGAGCTTTTTCAATCAGCAGACTCTCTTCTGGAAGCGCGAGGTTGACGCGGCGGCCGATGCTCTCGCGCGTAAGCCGGAAGTAATCGCCTTCGCCGTCGTATCCGAAGAGCGAGAGACGAAAACCATCCTTGCCGCTGGCCGCGCCGTGACAACTTCCGGCGTTGCAGCCCGCTTTCATGAGCACCGGCATCACGTCGAGATTGAAACTGACGGGCCGTTCCACGAGCGCCTGTTCCACCGAAACCGGCACGGTCAACTCTTTGCCCGCGTATTTGATCTTCAGATCTGTTTTGCCATCCGCGATCGGGTGCAGCGTACCTCGTTCAATCTTCGCCAGCGCCTTGTTGCCAAGAGCGAAATTCGCATCCGTCGTCACGTCGCGAGTGAGGCCATCCGCATAGATCGCTTGCACCACGACCGATTGGCGATCGCTCTTCGTGGTGAGACTAACGTTCGTGGGGTAAACGCGAAGCTCAGCGGGCGCGGGGCCGGAGAATGAAGAGAGCACGCTGAAGGGCGAATCACCCTTTGTTCGCAAAAAGAAAAATGCTCCGCCCGCGATCACGAAGATGAGAATCACTGCAGCCGTCGCGAGTGCCGGCACGCGCCGCTTCCTCGTAGAAGTGGACGTAATGAGACTTTGTTCCTTATCCGGTGAAGATCTAGTGCGACTCGTTACCTCGTCTTCTACCGCAGACTTCGGGACCGTCAGTGAGTTCGTACAACTCGGACACGCGATCTGGCGTCCGACCATTTCCGCTTCCACCGCCAACCGCTGACCGCATTGAGGACATTCGAACTTCATGCTACTTCGCTGCTACTTGTTTTGTGGCACCGCTCTTGGGAGGCACCACTCGAATGACCGCGCCGCTCGCCAGGTTGTGAGGAATCGTCTGCCCGTTGTGAATCACATCTGCCGCGCACAGAAAATTCCGATACGACGCGTGCGGAACCTTCTCGCCAATCTTCAGTTTGATAATGACTTCCTTGTCCGCGCTGGTGATCTCGGCATCGCTCGCGATCACGCCTTCCGGCAAACCGAGCACGCGCACGCGCGCCTTGCCCTCGAATGGCTTCTTCTGGTCCAGCTTGCAAATGAGCTTCGTTTCCTGTCCCGGCGACACCATGACCGGGCTGATGGTTCCGACCACAAACGGCTCGCCGACTTCCAACGGCGTCAGCGATGAAGACACGAATGTCGTCCCGCCGCGGTCGGCGCGATTCTCGGTCCCGATTGATCCGAGCACTGCGATCTTCCACTTGTTCGGCTGCGCATCAGGCTTGGCGTTCAATGTGTAGATGGCGGAGTTGGAACCTTTCGGAATCGTGATGTCGGGCAACGAACTCACACCCGGCGGATTCCACATCATCTTCACCTGGATTGGATCAACGAACCCGGCGCGGCGTTTAACGACCACGTTCAAGTCCAGCGCACCGTATTGAACAAGCGGCGCTTTCGGCTCCTCGATGTGCAACGTGAACGGCGCTTCCTCACACACCGCGACGTAGAGCTGCAATTCATGCGTGCCGTAATAGTAAGTGTTGTTCGGGCCAGCGACGAACTCGATGTCGTGACGATAAATCGATTCCGCGCTCTTGCTCGTGTCCGTTGGTTTCGCGACGAGATCAACGAACTTCCCGCCGATCGGCGCATCTGCGGCCGCTTCGAAAACCAGCGGCTGCTGCTCGAGTTTCGTCGAAAGAGTTTCGCTGTGCATTTTCACGCCGCCCGGCAGGTTGGCGATGTCGAAGGCCAGGTCGCCGGCGAAGTTCGCACGCTTCGCAGAGATCATCGTGGCGAAACGATTCCCGCGTGGCACCGTGATAAACTGTCGCGACTGCGAATCATTCCGCGCCACTTGCGGAATGCTCATCGTGACGCTCGGTTGTTGCGGAGTCACTTCGACGCGATACGCGAAATCAGGTCCAGCGTTTTCGAATTGATCGCGGACTTTCACAAAATACTCGCCATCAGCCGCCGCAGTAAACTTCACCACACTGTCCGCGCCCGCACCGGGACCGTCGTCGTTTGAACCAAGACCAGCGCCTTTCGCGTCGGTCACTTCAATGGTCGAATCGACCGGTGAACGAAGGCGGCGGGCGTAAACATTCACTTCGATCGCCTGCCCTTTTTTTGCGGTGAAGCGGAACCAATCGACATCGC
>DATHEW010000642.1:0-4022 GCA_035318425.1 Candidatus Acidiferrum sp.
CGGGCCAGACGCAGTTCGGCAGGCATCGCGATGATTTCGGGAATTGGTTCGGGAACAACAATCCCACGTGGTTGTGGCATTACTTTTTTCCCGAGCATTACCTCGCGCGCAATCCACTGTTGCCGTTGAAGACGACGAAAAAGCTGCTCGCGAACTACAAGGACGCGACGTTCTGTTTTCCGGCGAGCCGCACGTTGTCGCGCTTTAATGACGCCTTTGCCGCGAACCATGTCACGAGCGGCAATTCGCCGACGCCTTATCGCGATGAATTGTTCGGAAGTGAATTCGCGAACAGCGTGTTCATCAGTGAGCCGGTGCATAATCTCGTTCATCGCGAAGTGCTGGAGCCGGACGGGGTCACGTTCACGTCGCGTCGCGCGAATGATGAAGCGAACACGGAGTTTGTGGCGTCGAGCGACAATTGGTTTCGGCCCACGATGCTGAAAACTGGACCCGACGGCGCGCTTTACATCGCCGACATGTATCGACTGGTGATCGAACATCCCGAGTGGATTCCTGCTGAGATGCAGAAGCGTCTCGACCTGCGTGCCGGCGACGACAAGGGACGCATTTATCGCGTTTATCCGGGAGGCGTGAAGCTGCGGCGTGTGCCGAATCTCGTGAAGCTGAGCGCGAGTGAACTTGCGGGCGCGCTGGACTCGCCGAATGGCTGGCAACGCGATACCGCGCAGCGACTGTTGTTGGAACGTGGAGACAAGTCGGTTGTGTCAAGGATCGAGAGTCTCGCGAAAGATGCGAAGTCGGCGAAGGTCAGGGTGCAGGCGTTGTGGACGTTGAATGGATTGAATGCGCTCGGCGATCAAGCGCTGATCGACGGGCTGACGGACGAGAGCGCTGCGGTGCGTGAACACGCGGTGAGGTTGAGCGAGTTCTCTTTGTCACGTGCTCCTGCCAGCGGAGAGATCGCGAAGCGTGTGTTGCTTCTGGCGAACGACGCGAATGCGCGTGTGCGTTATCAAGCCGCATTCACGCTCGGCGAGTGGAACGATTCGCGCGCAGCGGAAACGTTGTTGGCGTTGCTGCGCGATGGTGATGAGAACATTCGCAACGCCGCGCTCAGTTCCGCCCCACGGCATGCCAGAGCGATGTTTCAACTCATCGAGCGTTTGCCTCGCGACGATCGGGCCCGGACAGCGTTGGTGATGTTGAAGAAACTTGCGACGAATCCACCGGCATTGGCGGGAAGCACGGCGATCATTGAACGAACCAAGGGAGTTTCCGCCGCGCATCGAGCGGAGCGAGAGAACATTGTTCGACGCTACGCAGCAGTTTCCACGCTGAGGGGCAACTCGACCGCCGGCGCACCGTTGTTCAAGCAGCATTGTTCGCAGTGTCATCGGCTTCGTGATAAAGGCGTCGAGATTGGACCTGACCTGGGGATGGCGAGCGGCAAATCCATCGAGCAACTCGTGCAGGCGATTCTCGATCCGAACGCGGCGGTCGAAGCACGTTACCAGTTATTCACGGTGACAACGAGCGGCGACGAGGAAATCAGCGGCGTGATCGTTTCAGAAACTCCCAACAGTCTGACGTTGCGGGCCGTCAGCGGCGGTGACCGAACATTCCTGCGCTCTGCGATTGTGGAGATTTCCACCTCTCGGTTTTCACTGATGCCCGATGGTTTCGAGAGCGCGATGACGCCGCGACAGTTGGCCGACCTGATCGCGTTCCTGACCGGACGGGAATAATCAGAGCAGTTCGCGCGATGCATCGCCGATGGCGTCTTTTGGAGGCCCTTCGCATCGCGCTGCCAGCGTGCGGCTCTCGGCGATGGCGTCGTTGAGCAACAGAATCATTTCATCGACCATTTCCGTTTCACGCAAACCAAGTTCGGCAAGCCGGCTTCGCAGCGAACACGCGACAAACGTGGCGCTCGTGAGCATCTGGCCGAGGCCATCGTGGAGCAGTTTGTGCAAACGTTCCTGCTGCTGCGCTCCAATCGCGATGTTCTCGATTGAAACAACATCACGCTGACGTAAGCGCGCCGCTGAAAGTGATGATGAGTTCACGCCTGAATATACTCCATTAATCTGCCGTGCCGGCGAACGGCACCTGGCGCGCAATAATCCCTCGGGCCTGGGCCCGTAAAAGACGATGCACGCTCGCGAGCAGTTCGATCGTTTCAAACGGTTTCGTAATGACTCCGAAGTCACTGTCGTAGTCAGCCGTCACCTGGTCATTGCGTGTGATGAGGAGAAACGGGACGTCGATTTTTTCATGCCACCGCAGGTAGCCGAGGAACTCCAGCCCATTGCCGTCGGAAAGATGCTGTTCGCAAATCACCAGGTCATACGGGTCATCGGCCAGCACGCGTTGGCGGGCGCTTCGCAGCGTGGTGGCGCTTTCGATGTGCGTGGCGTCGCAGCGTAAAGAGTCGCAGAGAGTCCGCAGGATCCACGGATGATCTTCCACCACAAGCAATCGCTTCATCTCAGAGTCCTTGGTGCTGGCTCGGATAGCGTGCCCACGATAGAACGTGCGAAACCTTTTTCAACGGGTTGCGCGGCGAGCCGCAACATGCGGCATCGCGAGGACGCTTTTGCTGCGAGTTTTCCCAGCGGCACAGACCATGACGGCTCGGCCGTCATTCTGACGCGTAGCCGCACGGGAACGGGGCGTCGGGCACGATTCAGTGGGGAAGAGTTGGTTAAGCTCCCGTTCAGTTCGTTCATGCCTAAACGAAACCACGGTCGCGGTCCGATGGACATCAGGAGACCCCCGAAAGTTGCCGTGCGCGTGCAACCCAAACGGGCATCGGGGAAAGCTCCTACGCAACGTGAAGGAGGTTCGGTCGATTGAGGATGTCGCTCGTCGAAACCAAAACGGCGGCACAAGGCCACCGTTTTCAAAATCGTTGTGCGATACGCTTAAAGCGCTGGCTCAGTCTTCATCCACTGAATGGCGTGCTGAATCAGTTCCGCGCCCGTTTTCACGTTCAGCTTCAGCTTCAGGTTTTCGCGATACGACTCGATCGTCTTCACGCTGAGATTGAGCTGTTCCGCGATCTGGCGCGTAGCGAAGCCGTTGCCGAGCAGTTGAAAAACTTCGAGCTCACGATCGCTCAGGTGATCGAGCGGCGAGCCGTTTTCGTCAGGCACCTGATTGCTGACGAGGTGCTGCAGCATCTTTTGCTTCATGCGATCGCTAACGTAGATCTCGCCTTTCAGCACTCGATTGATGGCGAGGAGCATTTTCTCGCTCGGCTCTTTCTTCATTACGTAGCCCCGGGCACCGGCCCGCAACGCGCGCTCGGCGTAAAGCATTTCGTCATGCATGGAGATGACGAGCATCGGCAGGCTTGGCTTCTCCGCCTTGACCTGTTTGATGAGTTCGAGGCCGTTGGTCTTGGGCAATGAAACATCGAGCACGACGAGGTCTGGCTTGCTGGATCGAATCAGTTCGAGCGCCTTCGCCGCCGTTTCAGCTTCGCCAATCACGCTGAGCCCGGGCTGATGATTGATCAATTGCGCCAGGCCTTGCCGAACGATCGGGTGGTCCTCGACCAGGATCACGCGGGACTTCTTATCTGCCGCGGGAGACGGCGCGGGCGTGACGGCACGTTTTGGCTTGCTGGCAGTCGCTGACTTCATGGCTGTCGATAAACTCCTGTTCGAGTTCGGTGTTACGTCAGCTTGCAAAGAGCGGCAAGTCTAAACTCGTGACAGTTTCGTTTCGCGCCAGTCGACAACGTTGTGAGAGCGCTATCCATTCACACCGCGGAGGTACGCGAGAATCAATTCCGGCAGTTCCTGACTGTAACCACCTTCGAGCACGCTGAAGAATGGAATTCCCGCCGCGCGAAGTTTTTCTCCAATCCATTGGAAGTCTTCTGCTTCAAGTGTCTCTTGCGCCAGCGGATCACGTGCGTAGCAATCAAATCCCGCGGACACTCCGATGAGTTGCGGCTTGAACGCTGTCACGCGATCAAGCGCGCGCGACAGCACATCGCGATACTCATTACGCGGCGTGCGCGGGGCGACTGGGAAGTTGAAGCAATTCTT